>DATKNM010000393.1:0-43758 GCA_035541335.1 Binatia bacterium | reverse complement strand
ACACCCGATCCCATCCCGAACTCGGCCGTGAAAACTCTCAGCGCCGATGGTACTCCGTCTCAAGACGTGGGAGAGTAGGTCGCCGCCAGGTCTTCCCAGCGCAGGTGGGCAGGCAAACAACACGCATCCGATCCGACAATGCCGAACTCACCGGCTCGCTGGTTATCGCGGGGTGGAGCAGCCCGGTAGCTCGTCAGGCTCATAACCTGAAGGTCATAGGTTCAAATCCTATCCCCGCAACCAACACCCTCCGCCGCACGCAAGCACAGCCTTCCATAGCGCCCAGAGCCCGATAGCCTGGGCGCTTCGCTTTGATGCCGCCGCCGTGGATTCAGGCCGACGGCCTGCCGCGCTTTGCGATATGATCTCCATCAAGCGTTCATATCCGGAGGGGACGCATCATGCCTGAGGCCGATTCCCCGGCGCCGGTTCCCGGCCGCACGCCGCTCTCTCCGCCCCCCATCGCTCCCCAAGTGCCGCCCCCTCCCCAGGCTCCAGTCGCACCCCCGATGACGACCGCCGCTGCGCCGATACCACCCGCACCGCCGAAGCCCCGCCGCACGCACGTGGAATGGCTGGTGCGCGGGATCATCCTTCTCGCCGCCGTCGCCGTGGTCGCGGTCCTGGCGACGCGATGGGATGTCTGGATCGGGTCGCGCGGCCGGCAGGTCACCGACGATGCCTATGTCCGCGGCGACATCACGCCGCTCAGCGCCAAGGTCGACGGCTATGTGCGCAACGTCGCAGTCGGCGACTTCCAGACCGTCAAGGCGGGCGATCTCCTGGTCGAGATCGATCACACCGACTACCGCGCAAGGGTGGCGCAGGCCGAGGCCGACTGGCTGGCGGCGACCGCGGCCATCGGCAACATCAAGGCGCGCAAGGATCTGCAGCATGCGCAAGTCGACCAGGCGCAAAGCACGATCGTCGCGACCCAGGCCGATGTCGATCGCACCAAGCAGGAGCTGGTGCGGCAACGCTCGCTGCTCGCCTCCACCTACGGCACGCCGCAAAAGGTCGAGCAGGCGGTCGCCGATGTGAAGCGCTACGAGGCGACGCTGCAGAAGAACCAGGCCGAGCTCGAAGGCGAGCGGCGGCAGATGGCCGTGCTCGACACCGAGGAATCGCAGCTCCGCGCCGACGCGAAGGCGAAGCATGCGGCCCTCGATCTCGCGCGGATCACCCTCGGCTATACCTGGATCTCGGCTCCGGTCGACGGCCTGGTCGGCGAGCGTGGGGTCCGCGCCGGGCAATACGTGCATGCCGGCACCCAGGTGCTCTCGGTCGTGCCGCTGAACAATGTCTGGGTCGTCGCCAACTACAAGGAGACCCAGCTGACCCGCGTCGCGATCGGCCAGAAGGCCGAGATCGCCGTCGACACCTTCCCCGGCGTCGTGATCCACGGCACCGTCACCGGCATCTCGCCTGCCAGCGGCTCCCAGTTCAGTCTCCTGCCGCCGGACAACGCCACCGGCAACTTCACCAAGGTGGTGCAGCGGCTGGCGGTGAAGATCGATCTCGATCCCGGCAATCCGCTCGCCGGCAAGCTGCGGCCCGGCATGTCGGTGGTGGCGACGATCCTGGTCGATAGCAGCAAAGCGCCGTGACCGCTTCCGTCGCGATTGCGGCTCCCGCGGCCCCGGGTATCGCCCCGCCGCCGGCCGCCGTCCCGCGCTGCAAGTATCCGCTGGTCGGCGTCGCCGCGGTGCTGATCGGCGCTTTCGTCTCGACCCTGAACACCCGCGTAACGACGTTTGGCTTGGCCGATATCCGCGGCGGCCTCGGTCTCGGCTTCGACGAGGGTTCGTGGTTGACCTCGATCTTCTCCGCGTCGCAGATGCTGGTGACGCCGGCCGCCGCCTGGCTCAGCACCGTGCTCGGCGCGCGCCGGCTCCTGCTCTGGGCGAGCCTGATCTTCGGCCTCTCCTCGCTGCTGGTGCCGCTCGCCACCGACTATCCGACGATCCTGGTCCTGCAGGCGATCCGCGGCCTCTCGGTCGGCACCTTCATCCCCGCGGCGCTCGGCTTCATCCTCAGGACAATGGCGCCGCGCTGGTGGATCTGGGGCATCGCCGCCTATGCCTTCCGCTTCGTCTTCTCGCAGAATGTCGCGAGCTCGCTCGAGGCCTTCTATTCAGAGACCGGATACTGGCAGTTCATTTTCTGGCAGAACGTCGTGCTGGCGCCGCTGCTCGGCGCGCTGATCTGGTTCGGCATGCCGCGCCAGCCGATCGACCGCACCCTGCTCAGCCGCACCGACTGGGGCGGGATCGTGCTCGCCGGCCTCGGCTTCGCGCTGCTCTATGCCGGGATCGACCAGGGCAACCGGCTCGACTGGCTCGGCTCCGGCGTCGTGGTCGGGCTGCTGCTCGGCGGCGGCCTGCTGATCGCCGCCTTCTTCGTCAACGAGGCCATCGTCGCCGATCCCCTGGTCCATCTCCGGATCGCCGCGCACCGCTACGTCTGGGTGCCCGGTTTGCTGATCACGATCTACGGCTTCGGCTCGACCGCCACCGCCTTCGTGCTGCCGGACTATCTCACCCGCGTGCAGGGCCTCCGGGCGCTGCAGATCGGCGACGTGCTCAACTGGATCGCGCTGCCGCAGTTCATCCTGGTGCCGGCGACCGCCCTGGTGCTGCGCTGGATCGACGCCCGATTGATCATCGCCCTGGGTTTCGCCGTGATCGGCGTCGGCAGCTGGATGGATTCCGGCCTCACCCATGACTGGGCCAATGCGGATTTCCTGCCCTCGCAGATCGTGGAGGCGGTCGGTCTCGCCGTCTCCATCACGGCGCTCGTCACCTTCGCCGTCGCCAACATCACGCCGCCCCAGGCCGCTGCCATCGCCGCAGTCATCCAGACGGCGCGGCTGTTCGGCGCCGAGCTCGGCAACGCCTTCATCCAGACCTTCGTCCGCATCCGTGAGCAGGTGCATTCGAACATCATCGAGCAGCACATCGCGGCCGGCTCGGACATCGTCGAGCGGATGATCGCCAGCGTCTCCGGCGCGTTCACCGACCGCCCGGTCGGCTCGGGCGACGCCACGGCCCAGGCGCTCCAGACCATCGGCGGCATCATCCGGCGCGAGGCCTATGTGCTCTCTTACATCGACGCCTTCTGGGTGATCGCCTGGATTCTGGCGGGCGCGATCCTGCTGCTTCTGCTGCTCCGCCCACCGCCGCCCAACCCCATGACGCCGCCACGCCTCCCGATCTGAGCCTCGTCATCCTCGATTCCCGGTGCTAGGATTGAAATCTGCTCGTGAGCTGCGTCTTCATCCTGGGGGAGCACGATGATGATCAAGGTTGCGTCGACCACTGGAACCGCATGGCTTCGATTGCTGGTGATGGGCCTTGCCCTGGCGGCCGCCGCTCTTTCCGGCAGTGCCCTTGCCGGCCCGGCCGGGGTCCTCGATCAGATCAAGCAGCGGGGCGAGATCCGCCTCGCCTATCGCGACGATGCGCCGCCCTTCTCCTTCGCCGACGCCAACGGCGTCCCGAGCGGATATTCGGTCGATCTCTGCCTCGCCGCGGCGCAGTCGATTAAGGCGCAGCTGAAGATGTCGGACCTGAAGATTTCCTATGTGAAGGTGACGGCCGATGACCGGTTCGACGCCATTGCGCAAGGCAAGGCCGATCTGTTGTGCGAGGCGACGAGCGAGACCCTGTCGCGCCGGGAGTTGGTGGACTTCTCGATCCCGACCTTCCTCAGCGGCGCCAGCCTGATGATCCAACCCGGCGGTCCCGATACCTTCCCGGCCCTCGCCGGCAAGAAGGTCGGCGTGCTGAGCGGCACCACGACCGAACGGGGCCTCCGGAACTTCCTCCGCGACAGCGGGATCAATGCCGAGGTGGTGGTGGTGCAGAGCCATCCGGAAGGCTTCAAGAAGCTGGAGCAGGGCGAGATCGCCGCCTATTTCGGCGACCGCACCATCATGCAGTATCATCTGGTCAAGTCGGACCCGACCAGCAAGCTGATGCTGGCCGACCAATACCTGACGATCGAGCCCTACGCGCTGGCGCTCCCGCACGACCCTGCGTTCCGCCTCGCCGTCGATCGCGGGCTCAGCCGGCTCTATCGCAATGGTGGTATATCAAAGGTGTTCGCCCGGTCGTTCGGAGATCAGGCGAAGCCGTCGAAGCTGCTGAGCGCGCTCTACACGAGCGCGGCACTCCCTGAGTAGCAACCTTCGCGCCACGCCTGAGTCATACAGTTCAAATGTTCGTGCTCTACGGCCCGCGCGGCCGCGTTAAGACATTAATTCCTTTACTCTCCCCATACAGTTGCATACCGTTTTCCTCGGGAGACGGGCTGGGAAACAAGCGGCTTCGCCGGACAAGAATAACCGGCGCGGCGGGGGAGCGTCGTGACGCGTTCTGTCAGCTTATCCTTTTTGCCGTCCTCACCGGCTCTTTCCGCGCGCCCGATCTGCGGCAACGGCGCCGATCCTCTCGAATGGAGTTCGCCGCTCCTGCGTGTAAACGCGATCTAGCCTCGCAGACGGCGGAACCTCCATGCGCAACCTCACCGATACCGGTAAGCAACAGTTCGGGTGGTTCGGTGTACGTCGTCGTCCCGCACCCAGCGCGGCAGCCATCAGCGCCCAGATCGCCGACGCCGCTGCGACCGGCACGACGCCCGATGATGCAGCGGCGGCGCCCGTCCAGCGCCCGCTGTTTCAGCGTTTTCTCGCCTATCTCGGCATCTACATCCTCGACAAGCGGCCGCAGCGTCCGCCGAAATGGCATGCCAAGTACTGGAGCGATGCCGAGGAGCGCCAGCGCATCCGCGACGGCCATCCCATCCCGTACTGGATGATGGATTCGGACTGACCCCCGAGGTCAGTGATAGCCGATATCCCCGCGGACCTTGCCGCGGAAGACCCAGTAGGACCAGCCCGTGTACATCAGGATCACCGGCAGCAGGAACAGCGTGCCGACGGCGAGGAACGCCTGGGTGCCGGGCGACGAGGCCGCCTGCCAGAGGGTGAAGGCATGCGGCACGATCATCGGCCAGAGGCTGATCGCGACCCCGAGATAGGACATGGCGAAGAGGCCGATCGCGGCGGCGAAGGGTGCCACCTCGGCCCGGCCGCCGAGCGCCCGCCATTCCCACCATGCGAGGCCGGCCGTGATTATGGGCACCGGCGCCAGGAAGGCGATGTTCGGCCAGGAGAACCAGCGGGCGGCGATGTCCGGCTGCATCAGCGGGGTCCAGAGGCTGACCACGGCGACCGCGATGCCGACGCCGATGAAGCAGCGCCGCCCGAGCCGCCGGGCCCAGGCCTGCAACTCGCCCTCGGTCTTCAGCACCAGCCAGCCGGCACCCAGCAGGCCATACCCGAACAACAAAGCGAGACCGGTGAAGAGCGAGAACGGCGTGAAGCAGTCGAAGGAGCCTCCGGTGAAATGCCGGCCCTCGACCTGGAACCCCTGGATGAAGGCGCCGAGCACGACACCTTGCGAAAAGGTCGCCACGCCCGAGCCGTAGCAGAACGCATGGTCCCAGAACGTACGGTGCTCCGCGTCGCGGAACCGGAACTCGAAGGCCGTGCCGCGGAACACCAAGGCGAGCAGCATCACCAGGATCGGGAAATAGACCGCGGGCAGGATGATGGCGAAGGCAAGCGGGAAGGCGGCGAGCAGGCCGACCGAGCCCAGCACCAGCCAGGTCTCGTTGCCGTCCCAGATCGGCGCGATCGAGTTCATCACCAGGTTGCGCGCCTCGCGATCGGGCGCAAAGCCGTAGAGGATGCCGACTCCGAGGTCGAACCCGTCGAGCAGCACGTAGAGGAAGACCCCGAGGCCGAGGATCAGGGTCCAGAGCGGCACGAAATCGAAAGGAGATCCGCTCATGCTTCCTCCCCAGTCTCGCCGGCCGCATGGGGCAGCGCCTGGACCGGGTGCAGCGGCCGGCCGCTCGCGACCGGCTCGTCCTTCTCCCTGGCCCCCGGCCCGCGTCCGACGATGCGCGTCATCATCAGCACGCCGACCGGATACATGATGAGATAGACCGCGGCATAGCCGAGCAGGGAAAGGGCGACATTGCCGCCGGTCAGTGACGGCGTCACCGAATCCGCCGTGCGCAGCAGGCCGTAGACGGTCCAGGGTTGCCGGCCGACCTCGGTCGTGGTCCAGCCGGCGATGACGGCGACGAAGCCGAGCGGCGCCGCGTATTGGCAGAGCCGGAGGTACCAGGCCGTCGAGAACAGCCGCCGCCCCGGCCGCAGGATCCAGCTCAAGGCGACGATCAGCAGCATGAGCATGCCGATCCCGACCATGATGCGGAAGGCGAAGAACGGGATCGCGACCGGCGGCCGCTGGTCCTTCGGAAAGTCCTTGAGGCCTTTGACCGTCCCGTTGGGATCGTGGGTCAGGATCAGGCTGCCGAGCATCGGCACCGAGATCTCGAAGTGATTGGTCTCGGCCTCCGAATCCGGGATGGCGAAGAGCGCCAGCGGCACCCGCGACGCCGTCTCCCAGCGCGCCTCGATCGCCGCCAGCTTGGCAGGCTGGTATTCCAGTGTGTTGAGGCCATGGGCGTCGCCCAGCAGTATCTGCAGCGGCACCAGCACCGTGAGCAGCCAGAGCGTCATCGAGAACATGGTGCGCGCTTCCTCGAGGAAGCGGCCCCGGCGCAGGTAATAGGCGCCGACGCCGACCACGACGAAGGCGGTCGTCACGTAGAAGCCGACCACGGTGTGGCCGAGCCGGTAGGGGAAGGAGGGATTGAAGACGATCTGAAACCAATCGACCGGCAGGAAGCGCCCGTCCTCGATGCGATAGCCCGCCGGCGTCTGCATCCAGCTGTTGGTCGAGAGGATCCAGAACGAGGAGAACAGCGTGCCCGCCGCGACCATGAGTGCCGCGACGCAGTGGGCCCAGCGCGGCACCAGGCTGCGGCCGAACAGCAGCACGCCGAGGAAGGCGGATTCCAGGAAGAACGCGGTCAGGCCCTCATAGGCCAGCATCGGCGAGATCACGTCGCCGGCGGCATCAGAGAACCGGCTCCAATTGGTGCCGAACTGGAACGGCATCACGATGCCGGAGACGACGCCCATGCCGAAGGAGACGGCGAAGATCCGGGTCCAGAAGCCGGAAAGCCGGAAATAGACCGGGCGCCTGGTGAAGAAATAGAGGGTTTCGAGCACCGCCACGAAAGAGGCGAGGCCCACCGTGAAGGCCGGCAGCAGGATGTGCCAGGCGATCACCCAGACGAACTGCAGCCGGGACAGCAGAAGCGGATCGAGAGTCACGGAAGGCACCTGACGCAAGCGGAACGGCGGGACGACCGCCACTAAACTCCAGCGTTGCGCCGGAGTTCAACCATGACGTCTGTGTGCGCTCTTATCGCCTAGGAATAGGTTGCTCCAGAGTCGGGTGTAGGCCGATTGATGCCGCTTCCTCGGCCTAGAGGTGGTCCGCCTCGACGTCCTCGCAGGAATAGCCGAGTTCGTTGAACCCGCTCTCCAGATAGTCGCCGAGCAGCGGCGTCCCCAAGAGATAGTCCGGGGTGGTCTTCGGCGAGTTCGAGCGCGCCTCCTCCTTCGCTTCCTCCCATTCCTCCTTGGTGAAGTCGCCGCGGCCGATCCAGGTCAGGGCGACGAGATCGGTGAGCTCGTCCTCGTTCAGCGCTTCGAGCGTGCCGACGAGCTCCGCATAGGTCGGGTCGCTGCGCCGGTTCTCCAGGATGTCGATCTCGTTGTCGTCGGTCGCATTGGATCCCGAGTCCGGATCGTCCGGATCGACCTTCACGTCGAATTCCCGCGCCTTGACGATCAGGAAACAGACCGTCTCCGGGTCGATGCTGAGCTCGGGCCCGGCTTCGCCTTCCTCGGCGGGTTTCTGCCCCGGGCGATTCTGATCGGCGGCCATCGGCGTCTCCCTCAAACCATTGTCTCTCAATCCACAGTCGCGATGTGCCGGGCCTTGGCCCTTCGTCCGCTATAACGCAAATCGGCGCAACCCGATCCCCCACCTCGTGCGGCGGACCTAGAACTCCCCGGGCATGCCCGGCATCCCCGCGGGAAGTTCCTTTTTCTCTGGCTTTTCAAAGACCAGGACGTTGGTGGTGATCAGCAGGCCGGCGACCGAGGCTGCATTCTGCAGGGCAAGGCGCATGACCTTGGTGGGGTCGATGATGCCGGCCTGCAGCATGTTCACATATTCGCCCTTCTGGGCGTCGTAGCCGATGCCGACATCGGACCCTTCCCGCAGCTTGTTGACGACCACCGCGCCATCGACCCCGGCATTCTCGGCGATCACCCGGGTCGGAGCTTCCAGGCTGCGGCGGACGATGTCGAGTCCGACCCGCTGCTCCTCGTTGACCGGCTTCACCGCGGCGAGCGCCCGGGCGGCATAGAGCAGGGCGATCCCGCCGCCGGGCACGATGCCCTCCTCGGCGGCGGCGCGGGCGGCGTGCAGGGCGTCATCGACCCGGTCCTTGCGTTCCTTGACCTCGAGCTCGGTCGCGCCGCCGACGCGGACGACGGCGACGCCGCCGGCCAGCTTCGCCAGCCGCTCCTGCAGCTTCTCCCGGTCGTAGTCTGAGGTGGTCTCCTCGATCTGCTGGCGGATCTGGGTGCAGCGCCCGTCGATGTCGGCGCGCTTGCCCTTGCCGCCGATGATCGTGCAGACGTCCTTGGTCGCGGTCACCTTCTTCGCCGTACCCAGCATCTCCAGCGTCACGCTCTCCAGCTTGACGCCGAGCTCCTCGCTGATCATCTGGCCGCCGACCAGGATCGCGATATCCTCCAGCATGGCCTTGCGGCGGTCGCCGAAGCCGGGAGCCTTCACTGCGACGATGCGCAGGCCGCCGCGGAGCTTGTTGACCACCAGCGTGGTCAGGACCTCGACGTCGAGGTCCTCGGCGATCACCACCAACGGCCGGCCGCTCTGCACCACGGCTTCGAGCAGCGGCAGGAAGGACTGCAGGGTCGAGATCTTCTTCTCGTGGACCAGGATGTACGGCTCCTCGAGCTCGCAGATCATCTTCTCGGGATTGGTGATGAAGTAGGGCGACATATAGCCGCGATCGAACTGCATCCCCTCGACGATCTCGACCTCGGTCTCCAGCGACTTCGCCTCCTCGATGGTGATGGCGCCCTCCTTGCCGACCTTCGACATGGCGTCGGCGATCATCTCGCCGATCGCGCGGTCGCCGTTGGCGGAGACGGTGGCGACCTGGGCCACCTCCTCGTGGCCGGCCACCGACTTCGACCGCTTCTGGATGTCCTTCACGGCAACCTCGACCGCGAGGTCGATGCCGCGCTTGATGTCCATCGGGTTGAGCCCGGCGACCGTCGCCTTGATGCCGTCGCGGATCAGCGCCTGGGCGAGGACGGTCGCGGTGGTGGTGCCGTCGCCGACCAGGTCGCCGGTCTTGACCGCGGCCTCGCGTACCACCTCGGCGCCCATGGCCTCGATCGGGTCCTCGAGCTCGATCGATTTTGCCACAGTGACGCCGTCATTGCTGACCCGCGGCCCGCCATAGCCCTTCTTGATGAGCACGGTGCGCGCCTTCGGGCCGAGCGTGGTCTTCACCGCATCGGCGAGAGTGTCGACGCCGTGCAGCAGGCGTTCCTGCGCGCTGCGGCCGAATCTGACATCGGTGAAGGGCATGGCAGGGCTCCTGATGCGCGATCAATGACCGCTGTCGATTCGTGCGCGATCCTCGAGCTGGCGGCGCATGGCGTCGAAGGCGTCGCGGACCGCGACCTTGATGTCCTCGTGGGCGTGGTTCTGATCCGCCTCGCGGCCGACCACGATCTCGTGGCCGGGCACGGTCACGTCCACCCGCACATGATAGATCCGGCCCTTGCGCTGGTGGCGATGTTGCGCCTCCACGACGACCCGGCAGCCGGTGATCCGGTCGTGGAACCGGTCGAGCTTCTCCGCACGCTCGCGGATCAGCGCCTCGGTGGCGGGAGAGATGTCCATGCCTCGGAAAGAAATCTGCAGCGGAAGTTCCATGATATTCCTCGAAAATCGGGGTGCCGACGCGATGTCGGCGCCGCGGTTGCGCAAGCCAGCTTGTCGATCCGGCGCCGCGGCATCCTTGACGCAAGTCAACCTCGATCATGATTCCTGCGATCGTGAACGGTCTTGACGTGGGTCAATGAGTGCGCCCCGGCAACGCGTTCTCTTGGGATCCATACGGTCGGCAAGCGGCAATGGCGTAACGGCGGAAACACATGGCGGAACCATCCCCTCTCGGCCAATCCCCGCTGCGCGCCGAGGCGCTGTGCCATCGGTGCGATGCCGAGCGGCTGCCCTTCGCCACCACGGCGGAGCTCCGCGATCCCGACGGCGCCCCCGGCCAGGACCGGGCGATGGGTGCCCTCAAGTTCGGCACCGACATCCGTGCCGAGCACTACAACATCTTCGCGCTCGGCCCGACCGGCCTCGGCAAGCATCTCGGCGTCACCAGCTATCTCCGGGGGCGGGCGATCGGGGAGGCCATCCCCGACGACTGGTGCTACGTCCACAATTTCGCGGAGCCGCACAAGCCCAAGGCGCTGCGCCTGCCGGCCGGCAACGGCGTCCGTCTGCGCCTCTCGATGGCCTCGCTGATCGACGAGCTGAAGGTCGCGCTGCCTGCGGCGCTCGAAAGCGACGACTTCCGCACCCGGCATGACTCGATCGTGGAGGCGACGAAGAAGCGCCAGTCCGCCATGTTCGAGAAGCTGCAGGAGGACGCGCAGGCCGAGGGAATTGCGCTGCTGCGCACGCCGATCGGCTTTACCTTTGCGCCGGCGAAGGAAGGTGAGGTGCTGACGCCGGAACAGTTCCAGCACCTGCCCGAGACGGAGCAGAAGCGGCTGCACGCCGCCATGGAAGTGCTTCATGGAAGGCTGGAGGAAATCGTCCGGCAGATGCCGCGCCTGGAGCAGGAGCAGCGCGCCGCTTCGCGGGCCTTGATCAGCGAGGTGACCACCCATGTGGTCGATCACCTGTTCGACGATCTGCGCACGGCCTATGCCGGGCTCGCTGTCGTGCTCGATCATCTCGAGGCGGTGCGCCGCGACGTCATCGACAACGCCCAGGAATTCCAGTCGTCGGAGGCCGACGGGGAGCGTCCGCAGGGGCTGTCCCTGGAATTGCCCAATGACGGCGGCGAGATCATCACTGCGCTCCGGCGCTACCGGGTGAACCTGCTGGTGGACCACAGCCAGTCGAAGGGTGCGCCGGTCCACTACGAGGACCATCCGACCCATGAGAACCTGGTCGGCCGTATCGAGCACCTGTCCCGGTTCGGCGCGCTGATGACCGATTTCAACCTGATCAAGCCGGGCGCGCTGCATCTCGCCAACGGCGGCTATCTGGTGATCGATGCGCTCCGGGTATTGAGCCAGCCGCTGGCCTGGGAAGAGCTGAAGCGGGCGCTCCGGGCGCGGCGGGTCCGCATCGAGTCGCTCGGCCAGATACTGAGCCTGGTCAGCACCGTCTCGCTCGATCCGGAACCGATCCCGCTCGACGTCAAGGTCGTCCTGTTGGGCGATCGTCAGCTCTACTATCTCCTCAGCGCGCTCGATCCCGACTTCAACGAGCTCTTCAAGGTGCCGGCCGATTTCAGCGACGACATGGACCGTTCGGAAGCGAGCGAGCTCGACTTCTGCCGCTACATCGCCGCGCTGCAGCGCGAGGAGCAGCTCGCCGTGCTGGACCGCGGTGCGGTGGCGCGGGTGGTGGATTTCGCATCCCGCCTCAGCGAGGACGGGGCCAAGCTTTCGATCCATCGCCGCGCTCTGGCCGATCTGCTGCGCGAATCCCACTACTGGGCGGAGCGGCGGAACGCGGCTGTGATCTCCGGCGCGGACGTGAGACAGGCGGTCGAGGCGAAGATCCAGCGCGCCGATCGCGTCCGCGAGCGGGTCTACGAGGAGATCCAGCGCGGGACGCTGATGGTCTCGACCGTCGGCGCCGTCACCGGCCAGGTGAACGGCCTCGCGGTCACCCAGCTCGGCGGTTTCAGCTTCGGCGCACCGACCCGGATCACGGCGCGGACCCGGCTCGGCCGCGGCCAGTTGGTCGATATCGAGCGCGAGGTCAAGCTGGGCGGGCCGATCCACAGCAAGGGTGTCCTGATCCTGCAGAGCTTCCTCGGCGCGCGCTATGCGGCCGAACGACCGCTCTCGCTCCATGCCAGCCTGGTCTTCGAGCAGTCGTATTCCGGCGTCGAGGGCGACAGCGCCTCGGCGGCGGAGCTCTGCGCGCTGCTCTCCTCGCTGGCCGAGGCGCCGATCCGCCAGTCACTGGCCATCACCGGCTCGGTGGACCAGCTGGGAAGGATCCAGCCGATCGGCGGGGTAAACGAGAAGATCGAAGGTTTCTTCGACGTCTGCAGCCGGATCGGCCTTGCCGGCGACGAGGGCGTGCTGGTGCCCGCCAGCAACGTCCGGCACTTGATGCTGCGGGACGACGTGGTCGCCGCCTGCCGCGCGGGGCGGTTCCGGGTCTACCCGATCGCCACCATCGACGAGGCCGTGACCCTGCTGACCGGCCTTCCCGCCGGTGAGCGCGATGCGGGCGGCCGGTTCCCTGAAGGCTCGCTCAATCGCCGGGTCGACGATCGGCTCGGCCATCTGTTGGCGATGGCACGCAAGTTCAGCGCGGACGACAAGGGGGCGGAGCCGCAAGCGGCGACAGACCATTCCGCCGATCGTCATGGCTGAGATCCGGCGCATCCTGCTGGCGTTGGATCCTGGCATGTTGCAGAGCCGGTCGCTGGAACTCGCGGCGGCGCTGGCCGCGGAGGTCTCGGCGGAGATCGACGCCCTGCTGATCGAGAGTGCCGCGCTGCGAACCGCGGCCAGCCTGCCCTTCACGCGCGAGACCTTGACTTCGGGCGGGGCGGCGCGCGCCTTCACGCCCGACGATCTCGCGCTCACTTTCCAGATGCTCGCCCGCCAGGCGCAGCGGCGGTTCGCCCGACTGGTCGGGCCGCGCGGATTGCGCTGGACGCTGCGATCGGTCAGCGGTGATCCCATCGCCGAGATCGCCGCGGCGGCGCCGGGCAGCGACCTCCTGATCGTCGGGCGCTCGCTCGACGGATCGCTCGGATTCGAACGGATGCGACGGATCGCGCGGCAGCTCGGCCGGCCCGTGGTCTTTCTCGGCGACGCGCCCAGCCGTTTGACCGCGGTCTCGCTGGTGTTCGAAGGGTCGGACTTCAACGGGGGATCGCTGGCGATCGCCGGCGCCCTGGCCCGCGCCCTTTCCGGGGAGATCACGATCTACCATCCGCAAGCTGGTTCTCAACCGTCCCAAGCGGAAGCGCTGCGCTCCGCCGCCGCAGCGCTTCCCAATGGATTGCGCGTCGTGGTCGCGGCGCTTGCGGGGTCCGACCCGGCCGACAATCGGGAGCGCGCAGTCCTGGTGATCCCGGAACAGGCGTCGCGCCGGGACTGACGCTGCGACACGGAACTGTCACATTCCGCGGCTACGGTACGTGGTTCGCAGCCGCGCCGAGGTCGTGCCATGCAAGTCGACGTTCCAAACCTGAAGCCCGAAGGGGCCGGCATGCCGGCTTTGCCGATCATCGACATGCCGCTGATCGAAGGCACGGCGGCGGTGCTCGCCGGCTACGGCGAGATCGTCGATGACCCCGAGAAGCAGAAGATCGAGATCGTGCGCTGGCCGGCGCAAGGCTGGCGGCCGGTCGATCTCAACAGCGGCGACGAGGGCGGCACCACGGAGGGCGTCTTCGCCTGCCAATGGGTCGGCGACATGCTGAAGGCGCAGAACCACGCGGTCGGCGGCGACTATGTGCTGGGCTGGAGCTGCCTGCCGAACGAAGCCTCGGAGCGGAATTCCACCCTGGGGCGGCATCGCGCGCTGATGTGGCGCGCCAACTATCATCCCGATGGCGGGCAGATGTTCTTCCCGCTGGAGAAGGCGCCCTTCGTGGTGCCGCTCGCACTGCCCGGCGACGACGTGACGCCGGCGGAGTTCAAGGCCTTCTGGTTCGACGGCTCGAAGGGCCTCTATATCCACCCCAACATCTGGCACGACGGCGTCTTCCCGGCGACCGATACCGGCCGCTATTTCGGCCGCCAGGGCCGGGTGCATGCCAGGGTCAGCGTCAACTTCCCGAACGAGTTCGGCTGCTATCTCGGCGCGCCGCTGCTGCGCGAGAGCCTCTAGCGGTCGAAGTCGACGGCGACGGTGTTGCCGCCGCTGACCAGGATCCCCACCCGCTCGCCGGCCCGGGGCCGGTAGCGTCCGGAGAGCAGGGCCGCCGTGGCGGCGCTGCCGCCGGGCTCGGCCACCACGCGGAGCACATCCCAGAGCGCCTTCTGCGCCGCGCGGATCGCATCGTCGCTGACCAGGACGACCTCCGCCACATGCGCCTTGGCGATCGGATAGACGTTCTCGCCGATCTGCCTCGGCGCCAGCGAATCCGCGGCGATGCCGCCGGCTTCGGCATCGACCGGTCCGCCGGCGGCGAGCGCCTTGGTCAAGGTCGGCGCCAGCTCGGGCTCGACGCCGACCACCTTCACCTTGCCGCGATACCAGGAGGCGATGCCGGCGATGAGGCCGCCGCCGCCGACCCCCACCAGGAGCGTGTCGAGATCCGGCGCCTGTTCCTCCAGCTCCATGGCGAGCGAGCCCTGGCCGAGCATGGTCTCGCGCTGGTCGAAGGCATGGACGTCGACGGCGCCGGTGCGCTTCGCCCATTCCTGGCTCGCCGCCAGGGCCTCGGCATAGCGCGCGCCGCCGACCACGAGATCGGCGCCGTAGGAGCGGATGCGGGCGATCTTCGCCAGCGAGGAGATCTCCGGCACGAAGATCTTCGCCGGAACCCCGAGCCGCTTCGCCGCGAAGGCCACGGCGGCGCCGTGATTGCCGCCGGAGGCCGCGACCACGCCGGCCGCCGGGATCTTCCGCGTCAGCAGATGGGTGAAGGCGCCGCGGCTCTTGAACGAGCCCGCATGCTGCATGAGCTCCAGTTTGTAGGTGAGCGGCTGGGGGCCGAGGCCGAAATCGCCGGCATCGACCGCGATCACCGGCGTCCGGCGGATGTGCGGGCGGATGACGGCGGCGTTTGCGGCGATGTCGTCGCGCGTGATCGAGATCTGGTCCATGGAGCGTGCCTCGGTCGGCCGGATTTGGTTAGGCATTGACAATAATTCGTCTCTTAGCAAAATGGCAATATGCCTAATCGCAATCCATCGCCGGAGGACGGCCCGGGCCAGATCGACGCCCTGCGCGCGGTGGCGAATCCGCGCCGGCTCAGGATCCTCGACTGGCTGAAGGATCCGGTCGCGCATTTCCCGCCGCAGCAGGACGGCGACCTGGTGAAGGACGGGGTCTGCGGCGTTTCGATCGCCGCCAAGCTCGGCATCAGCCAGCCGACCGCCAGCGAGCACTTGAACATCCTGGTCCGCGCCGGCCTGCTCCAGCCGAAGCGCCGCAAGCAATGGACCTTCTATCGCCGCGACGAGAAGCGGATCGCCGCGGCGAAGAGAGCGATCGCGCAGGCGTTCTGAGCGAAGTCACGGCGCTTCATCTCGGCGGCACGCGCCGACGAATTCTCTCGCAAAGGTTGTCGCAGGACCGGAAGTGCGCTATACTCTCACTCGCCAGCCCCGACCGTACTTTGACGGAACGCAAAATCGGTTCGGGCCCGGCCGATGACATTTAGGCATTCACTATCAGACGCTTGATGCGCTTTGACCGGTCCTTCGGCGGGCCGCGAACGTCAAGGTAACGGTCGCGCCGTGCCTCAGCGCTGGTTGCGCCAGCGGTTGACCACGTTCTGCAGGTACTCGTTCGAACTCACCTCCTGGTTCCAGGCGGTGGAGAAGGGTGCCGTCTTGCTGCGCGGGCGCGCGTCCGGCGGCAGCTGATCGAAGCAGATGCGGGTCGGGATCGGCACGCCTTCGCCGACCGCGATCGCCTCGGCATTGCGGAGCGAGGGCAGCTCGTCGAGAAGGCCGATGCCGGATTCCGGCATGGCGGCGCGGAGGAACTCCTGGTCCTTCTGGTTGCTCATGCGGAGCGCGAAGATGCTGTTGCACTGGCTCAACACCGTCGAGGCCAGCTCCGAGGGTCGCTGGCTGATGAGGCAGAGCGCGACACCGTACTTGCGGCCCTCCTTGGCGATGCGGGAGAGCGCGCGCTTGGTCGGCTCGAAGACGGTCTTGTCCTCGGCCGGGGCATAGCGATGCGCCTCCTCGCAAACCAGCAGGATCGGCGTGGTCTGGTCGCTCCAGAGCGCGAAGTCGAAAGTCATGCGGCAGAGCAGGGAGACGACCACGTTCAGCACTTCCGAGGGAATGCCGGAGGTGTCGATCACCGTCACCGGCTTGTCGCGGACCGGAATGCGGAACAGGCGCGAGAGGATCGCGGCCATGTTGTCGCGCACGGTGACGCCCGGGAACATGAAGGAGAACCGGCGGTCGGATTGCAGGCTCAGGAACTGCTCGCGGATCCTCAAGTAGGGCGCGGAATCGACCGGCCGGTCGAGCTTGCCCATGGCCTCGTCCAGGAGCTGGGTCACCTCCGAGAGGCGATAGGGCACCGGCGTGTCGACGCTGACCGAGGAGAAGCCCTCCTTCATGGCGAGCAGGTTGCGCTTCGCCTGCACGATCACCTGGTGCAGGATCACCTGGTCGATCTCCGGCGTCTGGCTCGACTCGCCGATGATCAGGTGCCTCATCTCATCGAAGTTCAGCAGCCAATAGGGCAGCTGCAGGTCGGAAGGCGAAATGAGCTCGGCCATGTCGCCGAAGGCGGTCGCATACTCGTTGTGTTGGTCGAGGATGACGACATGGGCCTTCACGTGCTGGTTGAGGATGGCCCTGAGGATACCGGCGACCGCGCAGGACTTGCCGGTGCCGGTGGTCCCGATCACGGCGAAATGCTTGCCCAAGAGCTCGTCCACCATGACGCAGGCGGGGATCGACTTGTCCTGGTGCACGACGCCGATCCTGACACCGCTCTCGCCGGCGCGCATGAAGACCCGGCGCAGGTCCTCCCGCGAGGTGTGATAGACCACGTCGCCGAGGCCGGGGAACACCGAGACGCCGCGCCGGAAGACGCCGTCGCTCTCGATCTCGCCGATCAGCTCCAGCTCCATGATGCGGAGCTCGGCCTTGCCTTCCAATTGCTCCGGGATTGGGATGCTCAAGCCGGTCACCAGGCCGAAGGCGGTGGTGCTGCCGGTCTTGACGTTCACCACCTCGCCGATGTCGGGGCGCCGCAGCGCCGGCTCCTCCTCGGTATCGCTCCAGTGGTCGAGGAGCGTGATCACCTGGCTGCCGGAAACCGAGACGATGCGGCCGACGCGTGTGGCCTGGATCTCGGTTTCGATCGGGGCGCTCTCGTTCATGATGCCTGCCTCTCCGAGCCGTTCAGCCGATGGACGTTGCCGGTCACCTCGCGTGCGCGAAGCCGCTCCGGCGGAAACCGGACGATCACCGTGGTGCCGTGGCCGGGCTCGCTCTCGATCACCAGCGTGCCGCCATGCATCTCCACATAGCCCTTGCTGAGCGGCAGGCCGAGCCCGGTGCCCTCGTACCGGCGGCTCAATTCGCTCGAGATCTGGGCAAAGGGCGTCAGCGCCTTCCAGATATCGTCGGGTGCGATGCCGATGCCGGTATCCGCAACGGCGACGCGCAGCCAGCCGTCGGGCTCGACCGCGCCCATCAAGGTCACCGTGCCGCCCTGGGGCGTGAACTTCACGGCATTGGCGACGAGATTGATGAGGATCTGCTTGAAGAAATGGGCGTCGCCGTAGATCAGCGGCATGTCCTCGGGAATCTCGGTCCGGAGCTCGAGGCCCGCGGCTTCCGCCTGGGGCCGCACGAAGGAGATCGTGGTCTTCGCGCCGTCGCGGGGATCGAACCACTCCTCGTGGAGCTCGGCGCGCCCCGCCTCGATGCGCGCGAGATCGAGGATCTTGTTCACCTCTTCGAGCAGGTGCTCGCCGGCCTCATGGATGTCGGCCGAATAGCCGGCGACCTCGGAGCGGCTGATCTGCCCGCTGCGCTTCTCCATCAGCTCGGAGAAGCCGAGGATGGCGTTCAAGGGCGTGCGGAGCTCGTGGCTCATGTTGGCGAGGAACTCGGTCTTGGCGCGGTTGGCGGCCTCGGCGCCGAGCATCGCCGCATGCATGATGTCGGCGTTGCGCTCCGCCTCCTGCCGCGCCGCGACCAGGCCCATCTCGGCATGGCGCCGGCGCACCAGAATGCCGAGCTGGCTGGAATACTGCGTCAGCAGCGTGGCGCGACCCGAGGGTCGGCGATAGTAGGATCGCATCAGCGCGCCTCCGTCCGTATCAACATGTCCGCCCCCAGGATTTGCACGCCATATCGAGCCCGGAATGGTTAATGAAAGGTTAACGCCGAATCTGATCTTAGGCTGGGATGCCTGATTGCGCGACCGTCCTGAACCAGTCGTAGCTTGCCTTCGGAACCCGGTCTCGGCTCGAAAAATCGACGAACACCAGGCCGAAGCGCATCTTGTAGCCCATCTGCCATTCGAAATTGTCGAGCAGCGACCAGGCGAGATAGCCCTTCACGTTGCAGCCCGCGCCGATCGCCCCGGAGAGGGCGCGGAGATGGTCGCGGAGGAAGGCGATCCGATCCTCGTCCACCACCCGGCCGTCGCGCACCTGCATGTCTGAGTATGCCGCCCCGTTCTCGGTGATCATGACCGGCGGATTGCCGTAGAGCTGCTTCAGCTCGCCGAGCATCTCGGCGATGCCCTCGGGCTCGACCGGCCAGCCATAGGCGGTGAAGCGGTCGGCATGCGCCTGGCCCCAGCCGACGTCGAACAGCCGGCCGGCTTCGTGGCGCACCGTGAACCGGCTGTAGTAGTTCATGCCGAGGAGATCGATGGGAGTCTTCACCAAAGCGAGGTCGTCCGCCTTCACGATCTTCGCCATCTGCGGCGCCAGCACGTCCGGCACGGCGCCGCGCAGCAGCCCGTCCAAGGTCACCCGGTTCCACATCGCGTCCCAGCGGATCGCCGCCGCCCGGTCGGCATCCTGGTCGGTCTCGGGCAGCACCGGCTGCAGGCTGAGGACCGTCCCCAAAGTGAGGCCCGACCGCTCGGCGCGGAGCGCGCGCAAGGTGCTGCCCTGGGCGAGGTTCTGGTGGTGGAGCGCCGTCAGGACCGCGCTCGGACCGCCACCGATGCCTGGCGCATGCTCGCCGGTGCCGTGGCCGAAATAGGCATGGACCGCGGCCTCGTTCAGGATGAACCAGTGATCGACCCGGTCGCCGAGCCGGCGCATCGCCGCTTGGCCGTACTCGGTCAGCCAGGCGGCGCTGTCGCGGTTCAGCCAGCCGCCTTTCTCCTGCAGCGCCTGGGGCAGGTCCCAATGGTAGAGGCAGGGCATCGGCTTGATGCCGGTGGCGAGCAGCGCATCGACCAGGCGATCGTAGAAGGCCCAGCCCGCTTCGTTGGCTTGGCCCGTCCCCTGCGGCAGCACCCGCGGCCAGGCGATGGAGAAGCGATAGGCGCCGATGCCGAGGCCCTTCATCAGCGCCACGTCCTCGGCCCAGCGGTGATAGTGGTCGCAGGCGATCTCCGGCGTGCCGCCATCGGCGATCTTCCCCGCCTCGCGCGCGAACACGTCCCAGATGCTGGGGGCGCGGCCGTCGATGGCGGCGCCGCCCTCGATCTGCGCCGCGGAAGTCGAGACGCCCCAGATGAAGCCGTTCGGGAAGGAGGATCCGGCATCACCCAGCGCAACGCGCGGCAGCAGCGGCAGAGATGCTGCTGCCCCGAGGAGGGCGCGACGGGAAATGTCTCGGCTTCGGCTCATCCGGCCATCCGACTTTTCACACTGCAACGTACGCAGGTCACTATTACGTCAGATTTACGCGGGCGGCGAGCGTTACGCCATCGGGGTGTGCGCCCGTCAGTCGGTCGGCGCGCTATCCAACACCAGAAGGTCTTCTTCGCCGAAATTGATTTCCACAATGCGGCCAAATTTGGGCGGGGCGGCCTTCGGGTCGTTGAAGGTATCGAGCAGGATGCCGCTCTCGCCGGTCTTCACCCGGATCCGCACCACCGAGCCCAGGAAGCTCACCTGCTCGATGGTGCCGCGCAGTGTGTTACCTCCGGAGCCGGCGGCACCCAGGGTCACCGCCTCCGGGCGCAGGGCGAAGGCCCGGGTGGCGCCCGCCGCGGCGCCGTCGAGACCGCAGGCGACCCGGATCTCCTGGCCGTCGATCGCGACCCGTCCGGCGGCGCCGTCGAGCACCCGGCCCTGCAGGATATTGAGCGTGCCGACGAAGGAGGCGACGAAGCGGGTCCTGGGCCGGTTGTAGATCTCGAACGGCGTGCCGACCTGCTCGATCCGGCCCTCGCTCATGACCACGATCCGGTCGGAGATCGAGAGCGCCTCCTCCTGGTCGTGGGTGACGTAGATGGTGGTGATGCCGAGCTTCCGTTGTACCGCGCGGATCTCCTCCCGCAGCGCGATCCGGATCTTGGCGTCGAGCGCCGAGAGCGGCTCGTCCAGGAGCAGCACCTGGGGATTGACCGAGAGGGCGCGGGCCAAGGCGACGCGCTGCTGCTGGCCGCCCGAAAGCTGGTGCGGGTAGCGGTCGCCCATGCCGGGAAGCTTGATCAGGCCCAGCATCTCGGTCACGCGCTGCCTTATCTCGTCCTTGGGCCGCCGCGCGATCTTCAGCCCATAGGCGACGTTCTCCGCCACCGTCATGTTGGGAAAGAGCGCGTAAGACTGGAACACCATGCCGATGTTGCGCTGGTTGGCGCGCAGGCCGGTCACGTCCTTGCCGCCGATGGCGATCCGTCCGGAATCCGGATGCTCGAAGCCCGCGACCATGCGCAGGGTGGTGGTCTTGCCGCAACCGCTGGGGCCGAGGAACGAGATGAACTCGCCCTGCGCCACGGCGAGGTCGAAGTCGCGCACCACGGCATTGGTGCCGAAGCTCTTCTGCAGGCTCTCGATCTCCAGAAACGCCATGCTTCGCAAGTCCCCCGATCAATAAGCGCTGGCCGCAACGCCGCGTCGCCCGCGGCCCAGCAGCTGGATCACCCCCATGCAGCCCCAGGTGATCAGGAAGGTGATCACCGCCAGCGCCGACGGCTCATAGGCGCGATTGGCGCCGATCAGCTGCAGATAGGGGCCGAAGGCCGGGCGATCGAGCAGGCTCGCCATGGTGAACTCGCCGATCACGGTGGCGAAGGTCAGGAACGCGCTGGAGACGATCGCGACGCGGAGGTTGGGCAGGATCACGCCGAACAGGATCGACGGCCAGCGGGCGCCGAGACTCTCCGCCGCCTCGGTCAGGGTGCGGATGTCGATCGACTGCAGCCCGGTATCGATCGCCCGGTACATATAGGGCAAAGCGAGGGTGATGTAGCTGCAGCCGAGCAGCACGTCGGTGGACCAGGAGGCTGAGGTCAGCGGCAGCAGCGAGGAGCTGTTGTAGATCCGCACATAGCCGAAGACCAGGATGATCGCCGGGATGACCAGCGGCATCAGGGTGATGAACTCGACCACCGGCCGGAGGCTCGGCAGGCGGAGCCGGATCCAATAGGCGGTCGGGACGACCAGCAGCGTACCGAAGACGATGGTCGCGATCGCGAGCTCGGTCGAATAGAGGAAGGTCTCCTGGAAGCGGGAATCGCCGAACACGTTCGCATAGGCGGCGAAGCTGTACTGCCCGCGCTTCAGGCGCAGCGAGAACTCGAAGGTGCAGGCGAGCGGCACGACGAAATAGATCGTGCAGATTGCCATGATCAACCAGGGGAGAAACTTCTTCATCTAGCGCAGTCCCTGGCGGCTGCGTGCCCGCAGCACGATGTATGCGGTGTTCGAGAGCACGGTCACGACCACCATGCCGAGGGAAAGCGCATAGCCGAGGTTCTGGTCGTGCAGCACGTCGCCGCGGATCTGGGCGAACAGCATGATGGTGACGAGGTTGATGCCGCTGCCGGTGAGGCCATAGGCGGTCGCGACCGCGCCGAAGGCGTTGGCGAACAGCAGCAGGGTCGTGCCGACCAGGCTCGGCCAAAGGATCGGGATCGCCACATGGCGCCAGAAGTGCCAGGCATTGCCGCCGAGGATGTCCGAGGCCTCGCGCCATTCGCGCTTGAGGCCGTCCAATGCCGGCACCAGGATCAGCACCATCAGCGGGATCTGGAAATAGAGATAGGCGAGCACCAGGCCCCAGAAGCTGGTGACGTTGAAGCCGTGGTCATAGAGCTTGAAGCCGAAGACGTTGAACAGCAGCGCGGTCACGAGGCCGGTGCGCCCCAGCGTCGCCAGGAAGGCGAAGGCGAGGGGGAGGCCGGCGAAGTTCGGTGCGACGCCGCTGAAGGTCATTAGCACCGGCCGGACCCAGCGCGGCAGGCCGCCCATGACCCCGGCATAGGCCAGCAGGAAGCCGATCACTGCGCCGCCGACCGCCGAGAGCATGCTGATCTCGATCGTCACCCAGAAGGACGACATGATCTGCGGGGTGAAGAGATTGACGATGTTGTTGAAGGTGAAATTGCCGTCCGCATCCTCGAAGGCGCCGATCACCAGATGCAGCGTGGGCAGCATCAGGAACAGCACCGCAAAGAGAAAGAACGGGGCGACGCCGAGCCAGGCCCAGGAGGCGGGTGCCACCCCGGTTGCGGGCCGGCGCGGCGCGGCGGCGGTTTCGAGGGAGGACTGCGCCATCACTCCAACTGCGGAATAACCGGACGAAGAAGGTCCGGTCCCCGGGATGGGGACCGGACCACATCAGACGACATCCAAGGGACGGAAGCCAAGTTTGAAACGCCGGGGCCGGAGACGCCGGGTAGGGGCGGCGCCGCGGCCGGACGGTCAGTCGGTCTTCACGTTGACGCCGACGATGCTGTCCCACTGCTTGGTGATGATCCCCTTGGCCTTGCCCTGCTGGTCGAGGGTGGGGAACAGCGCCTTGGCGTAGTTGTCCGCCGGCGGCAGCTTTGACATCAGCGCATCCGGCACCTTGCCGTTCTTCACCAGGTCGTTGAACCGGATCGGGTGGCAGTAGCCCTTGAGCCAGGTCAGCTGGGACTCGTCGGAATAGAGATGCTCCATCCAGAGCTTCGCGGCGTTCGGGTGCGGCGCATAGGCGCTGATCGCCTGGACATAGACGCCGCCGACGATACCGGTCTTCGGCACCACCACCGCGACATCGGGATTGCCGGCGAGGGTGTCGCGGTCGCCGAGCGCGAGGTAATCCCAGCGGATCACGATCGGCGTCGTGCCCTGGGCGAGGG
This sequence comes from Binatia bacterium, assembly GCA_035541335.1. Taxonomy (GTDB): domain Bacteria; phylum Pseudomonadota; class Alphaproteobacteria; order Dongiales; family Dongiaceae; genus Dongia. The sequence goes on along the minus strand of DATKNM010000393.1, from coordinate 20,536 downwards.
TCGAGGCGCCGCCGCCGATCGGCACGAAATTGCCGGCGGCGTTCAGCTTCTTGAAGAACTGCAGGCCGGTGTCGGCGGCCTTGTCGACGTCGCCGCCGGCGGTCGAGAGGCCGGAGGCGAACACCGCCTGGATCGATTCATTGGACGTGCGCGGATCGCCGTCCAGCGCCACCTGGCCCTTGTATTCCGGCTTCAAGAGATCCGACCAGTCGGCCGGGATGTTCTTGATCATGTCCTTGTTCACTTCATAGGCGAGCACGCCGTAATAGTCGCCGTACCAGTAGCCCTCGGCGTCCTTCTGGTCGTCCGGGATCGAGTCCCAGGTCGAGACCTTGTAGGGCTGGATCAGGCCTTCCTGCTTGGCCGAGGGGCCGAAGGAGAGACCGACGTCGATCACGTCCGGCGCCTGCGGGCCCTTGTTGCCCTTGTTCGCCTTGATCGCCTCGATCTCGTCGCCGGAGCCGCCGTCCGGGTTGAGCTCGTTCATCTTCAAGCCGTACTTCTTCTTGAAGCTGTCGATCACGTCGCCATAGCCGCACCAGTCGTGCGGCACGGCGATGATGGTGAGCTCGCCTTCCGCCTTCGCCGCCGCGATCAGATCCGACATCGCATCGGCCCGCGCGCCCGTCGCGCCGATCGCTCCAAGGCCGGTTCCCAACAGCAACGCCGCGAGCGAGACCCGCGCCGAACCTTCCAACCCAACCCGCTTCATGTGCCTCTCCTGTCCGAAAGTTTTTCGATGCGTGATTTCGGGAAATGCGCCGCCGCCCGGTTTCCCCGTGAGCTGCGGAACTGACAGAACGCTATCATCGCACATGTGGGACTTCAACGAATTCCTTTGTAAGTTCACACATCTTTAATGTAATCTCTGTGTAACATCACACAGAATGCGTCGCGAAGGCGCCTCAGAGATTTCCCATGGATTTCATCTTCATGCTGACCCGCCAGGACCGGACCATCGAGGACTGTCTGGCGGTGCTCGATCTCATCCGGCCGGTGGACCTTCGGCACATCGGCTTCAAGGACGTCGGCGTCGAAGAAGCGGTCCTCGCGAAACTCAATGCGGCGATCAAGGCGAGCGGCGCCACGAGTTATATGGAGGTGGTCAGCACCACGCCGGAGACCTGCCTCAACTCGGCGCGGATTGCGGCAAGGCTCGGGGTGGACCGGCTGCTCGGCGGCACCGATGTGGCAGGCGTCCAGGCGGCGCTCCAGGGTGCGCCCACCCGTTACTATCCCTTTCCGGGATTTCCGCGCGGCCATCCGACGAAGCTGGCGGGCAGTCCGGCCGACGTCGAGGCGCAGTGTCGCGACTTCGTTGCGAAGGGCTGCGCCGGCGCCGATCTCCTCGCCTATCGCGCGATCGAGGCGGATCCGATCGCGCTGGTGAAGGCCGCGCGCCGCGGCCTCGGGCGCCATCACCTGATCGTCGCGGGCAGCGTCGCCACGGCCCAGCAGATCGCGGCGATCGCCGCCGCCGGCGCCGACGCCTTCACCATCGGCTCCGCCGTGTTCGACGGCAGCTATGCCCCGCAGCGGGGCTCTATCCGCTCGCAGCTGGCGGCGATCAACGCCGATTGCGCCGCGGCGCGCACGGGAGGGCCGGCCGGGGGATGACCGCGGACCTGCTCAAGAGTCTGCTGGAGGGACGGCTTACGGATCCCGATACCGGCGAGCGGCTCGTGGTGCCGACGCGCCAGGTGGTGATCGCCCCCAGCCTGCGCGCCGAGGAAGCGCCGCTGGTCAGGGCGCTCGGCATGGGGCGCCGCCTCGCACTGGTCGCCGACCCGACCACCTGGAGCGCGCTCGGTGCGCGGATTTCGGGTGCGCTGGCGGCGGCATTCACCATCGCGCCGGTGATCCTGCCGGAGCATCCCCATGCCGACATGGAGACGGTGCAGCAGGTGCGGGCGCGCAGCAGCGTGGCCGAAGGCCTGATCGCGATCGGCTCCGGCACGATCAACGATCTCGCCAAGTATGCAGCGCATCTCGACCGCAAGCCTTATGCCTGCTTCGCGACCGCGCCCTCGATGAACGGCTACACCTCGACCAACGCCGCGATCATGGCGGAGGGCGTGAAGAAGTCGCTGCCCGCCACCGCGCCGCGGGGCGTCTTCATCGACATCGCGGTCTTCTGCCGTGCGCCGAAGCGCATGATCGCGGCCGGCTTCGGCGACAGCCTCTGCCGGCCCTGCGCCCAGGCCGACTGGCTGCTTTCGCATCTGCTGCTCGACACGCCTTACCGCTCGGTGCCGTTCCGGCTGCTGGCCGAGGACGAGGCGGCGCTGCTCGGCAATCCCGAGGCGCTCGCGAACGGCGACGTTACGGCGATGACCCGGCTCGCCCGCATGCTGGTCATGTCCGGCTTCGGCATGGCGCTTTGCGGCGGCAGCTATCCGGCGAGCCAGGGCGAGCACCTCATTGCCCACTTCCTGGAAATGCGCGGCGATTCCGCGGCGAGTGCCTCCTTCCACGGCGAGCAGATCGCCGTCACCACGCTCACCATGGCGCGGATCCAGGAGCGCATCCTCGCCCGCAACCGCCTCAGCCTCTCGCCTTCGACGGTGACCGAGGCGGACCTTGTGGCCTATTACGGGCCGGAGGTCGGCGCCGCCTGCTGGTCGAGCTTCCAGCCGAAGGCCCTCGATGCCGAACGCGCCGAGGCGCTGAACGCGCGGCTCGAGCGCCGCTGGCCGGAGATGCGCGACGCACTCGGCGCCGTCTCGCGGCCCGTCGCCGATCTCGAGGCCGCGCTCGGCCGGGTCGGCGCGCCGGTCACGAGCGCCGCACTCGGCGTCGCGGCCGGGGCCTATCGCGAGGCTGTGCTGCATGCCCGGGAGATCCGCGACCGCTTCACCTTCCTGGACTTCGCCGCCGAATCCGGGGGGATTCCGGTCGAGGCCATTATCTAGGATGGCGTCAGGACGACGTTGTGTTCCGCATCGAATCGCCCAATGATGCGGCGCATGAACGAGGTTCTGAAGCTCTCGAAGAAGGAACGCCAGGACCGCATCCTGGCCGAGCTGCGGGTCTCCGCGACGATCCGGATCTCCGACCTCGCCGCTGCTCTCGGCGTCTCCTACGAGACCATCCGCCGCGATCTGGAGGAGATGGGGCAAAGCGGCCTCATCAACCGCACCTATGGCGGCGCGGTGGCGCGGCCGTTCGGCTTCGAGCCCGCGTGGAACGAGCGCTTCAACAGCATGACGGCGGAGCGCGAGCGAATCGCGGCCCTCGCGGTCGGCCTCGTGGAGGCGCGCGAGGTGCTGATGATCGACGCCGGCTCGACCACGCTCCACTTCGCCCGGCGCCTGGCGGCGGAAGGCAAGGATCTGACCGTCATCACCAATTGCTTCGCCGTCGCCATGGCCCTGGGCGGCAATCCCACGATCAAGGTGATCGCCTGTCCCGGCCATTACGACGCCCATGAGGGCAGTGTCGGCGGGGCCGACACCTTGGACTTCCTCGCGCGATTCAACGCCAACCGCTGCATCATCGGCGCCAGCGGGTTGACCGCCGAAGGGCCAAACGACGCCGATTCCGGGGCGGCGGCGGTGAAGCGGCTGATGCTGCAGCGTTGCCAGGAGCGGATCCTCGTGCTGGATCATTCCAAGTTCGGCTCGCCGAACCTGGAGCGCGTCTGTTCCCTGGGCGAGATCAACCGGCTGGTGACCGACCAACCACCCCATGGCGAGCTCGCCGAGGCCCTGGCCGAGGCCGAAGTCCAGGTGATGAGCTGAACCCGTCGCCGGGGTATTCCAGGTAGTCAAGGTTTTCCAAGCCGTTGACCCCATGGGTTCAGGGCCGGGCAGACCGCGGCAATCGACGTGGCCAGATCAACATTCCTATCGAATCGTTTGCGACTCGCTCTATCATCGGCTCAGGGGAACGTCACAAACGGGCAGCAAGAAATGGTCCAGGGAGCGGTGAAGGTGTCGAAGAAGGAGCGGCAGGACGGGATCCTGAACGAGCTCAGGCGCTGCCCGACCATGCGCATCTCCGAGCTCGCCCAGCTGTTCGACGTCTCCAACGAGACCATCCGCCGCGATCTCGAGGAGCTGGGGCAAAGCGGCCTCATCAACCGCACCTACGGCGGCGCCATCGCCGCGCGACCGCTCGGCCTCGAGGCGGGGTGGAGCGAGCGCTACAACAAGATGAGCCGCGAGCGCGAGCGGATCGCCCTGAAGGCGGTCCGGCTGATCCAGCCCGGCGAGGTGGTGATGATCGACAGCGGCGCCACCACCCTGCATTTCGCCCGCCGCCTGGCCAACGAGCTGAAGGACGTCACCGTCATCACCAACTCCTATGCGATCGCCATGGCGGTGGCCAACAATCCCAGCATGACCGTGGTCTCCTGCCCGGGCACGTTCGATCGCCATGAAGGCTGCGTGGTCGGCGCGGATACGGCGAACTTCCTCACCCGCTTCAACGCCAATCGCGTGGTGATCGGCGCCAGCGGCGTCACCCGCGAGGGGCCGAACGAGGCCCATCTCGGCTCCGCCGCGGTGAAGCGCGTGATGCTGGAGCGCGCGCAGTCGCGGATCCTGCTGGTCGATCACTCGAAATTCAACCAGACCAATCTCGACGTGGTCTGCCCCCTGGGCGGAATCGACTACATGGTGACCGACCAGGCGCCGACGGGCGAGCTCGCGGCGGCCCTGCAGCGCGCGCGAGTCGAAGTCCAGGAGAGCGCCGTCGACTGAACGGCGTCGGCCTTTATTCCCCGCCGCTGTTCACGACCGCGCGAGCCTGGGAAAGATCGACAGTGCAGTATTGCGCAATCTTTCCACAGTATGTGACACTTCCAACATTGTCGGGGTGCCCGCACATTGCCCCCATAATGCACATCGTTATGCGTCGCCCTTGACGCTTTCTATAAGCACGGATTGTAGCGACACAATTTGAAAAACCGCCACGCGCGATAGTCCCGGGCCGGAGCGGCTCTGCAATTTCACGCTGTTGTGACTTAACACATATTGTGATGTGAAGCACACCACATTCCCCACAGAGCCCGGTATGGTCGCTGGCCTGCCGAACAGCCGAGGGAAGTGCCAGATGACCGACATTACGGGGACCGCGGGCAACGACACGCTCATCGGTACAAAGGACAGCGACCATATCGACGGCGGCGTCGGCGCCGATCGGATGATCGGCGGTGCGGGTGACGACACCTACGTGGTCGACGACAAGGGCGACCGGGTCATCGAAGGCATCCACGCCGGCACCGACGGCGTCACCTCTTTCCTCGCCAGCTACACGCTCGCCGCCAACGTCGAGAACCTTTCCCTCGACGGCACCGCGATCACCGGCATCGGCAACGAGCTCGCCAATACGATCGTCGGCGACACCTTCGCCAATCATCTCGCGGGCGGCGACGGCGACGACACCATCAGCGGCGGTTTCGGCAACGACACCATCGATGGCGGCGCCGGCGACGATACCCTGCACGGCGAGGCGGACGACGACGACGTGCGCGGCGGCGCGGGCGACGACGATCTCTTCGGCGACGAGGGCAACGACCATCTGGTCGGCGGCGCCGGCAACGACGAGCTCGACGGCGGCCTTGGCTTCGACAAGATGGAAGGCGGCGCCGGCAACGACGTCTACGTGGTCGACAACGCCGCCGACGTCGTGATCGAGCATGCCCACCAGGGCGTGGACACGGTCATCACCACGCTCGGCACCTATGTGCTCGGGCAAGATGTCGAAAACCTCACCTTCGATGGCGCTGGTGCCTTCACCGGAACCGGCAACAGCCCGAACAACACGATCATCAGCCTAGGCGGGGATTCGACTCTGGACGGCGGCGCGGGCGACGACGTGCTGATCGGAAACTTCGGCAACGATCATCTGATCGGCGGCGCCGGCAACGACTTCCTCGGGACCGAGGTCGGGGTCAACCTGCTCGAGGGCGGCGCCGGGAACGACACCTACGAGATCAACGACAACGACACGGCGGTCGAGCAGGCGAACGCGGGGATCGACACGATCATCTTCGACGGCGCGAACCCGTTCGCCCTGCCCGACAATTTCGAGAACCTGCGCATCTCCGGCGGCAGCAAGGCGAGCGTGACCGGCAATTCCGTCGACAATGTCATGACGGGCGACTTCGGCGACAACACCCTCAACGGAGGCGCTGGCAACGACCATTTGAGCGGCGGTGACGGCAACGACACGCTGTCCGGTGACGCCGGCGACGACGTCATCATGGGCGGTGCCGGCAATGATCAGCTCGAGGGCGGAAGCGGGAAGGACACGCTCGCCGGCGGCGCCGGCGACGACATCTATCTCCTCAACGATGCCGGCGATGCCACGGACAAGGTGATAGAGGGCCACAACGCCGGCTTCGATACGGTCGAGATCGCCTTCACCACCCCGACGGCCTACCACCTGCAGGACAACGTCGAAGATCTCGAACTCTCCGGCGCGGCGACCCGTGGCATAGGCAACGACCTCGAGAACGTGATCCAAGGCGAGACCGCCGGCGTTGCCTACCATCTCGACGGCGGCGGCGGCGGCGACGTCCTCAACGGCAACACCGGCGATGACACGCTGATCGGCGGCAGCGGCAACGACATCTTCAACGCCGATAGCGGCAATGACACGATCGACGGCGGCGACGGCCGCGACATCGCGAACGGCAGCGACGGCAACGACCATGAGGCCGGCGGCGGCGGGGACGACATTCTCAACGGCGATGGCGGCGACGATACGCTGATCGGCGGCTCGGGCGATGACGATCTGCTCGGCGGCACGGGAGCGGACAGGATGTCCGGCGGCACCGGCGACGACATCTACCATGTCGACAATGCCGGCGACGTGGTGACCGAGGCGGCGCACCAGGGAATCGATACGGTCTTCAGCACGATCAACTACGGGCTTGCCGACAACGTCGAGAACCTGACCCTGGTCGGCAACACCAACCTGCTGGGCGTCGGCAATGCGCTCGACAATGTCATCAAAGGCAGCGGCGGCAACGACGAGCTGATCGGCGCGCTCGGCGACGACACGCTGGACGGCGGGGCCGGCAACGATCTCCTGATCGGCGGGGATGGCAACGACACCTACATCGTCGGCATCGAGGACACGCTCCACGGCTCCAGTCTGGACGTGATCCAGGAAGACAAGGGCGGCGGCATCGACACGGAGATCAGCTCGGGCTTCGACACCACGTTGGCCGAGAACGTCGAAAACCTGGTGCTGACCAGGGTCCGGACCGACATCGGCCACACGCTCGGCCGCGGCAATGAGCTCGACAACGTCATCGTCGGCAGCGCCGGTGCCAACGTCTTGATCGGCCGCGGCGGCGACGACACCCTGATCGGCGGCAAGGGCAACGACGAGTACTGGCTGCGTCAGAACGACGGTCACGATAAGGTCGTGGAGAAGGGGGGCGGCGGCGACGCGGACACCGTCGATTCGGCGTTGGACAACTACACGCTCCCGGCCAATGTCGAGAACCTGTTCTTGCTGGATTTCGACAGCGACGTCGTCGCCGGCGGCGGAAACAAGATCGGCGACATCAACGGCACCGGCAACGCGCTCGACAATCTCCTGATCGGCAACAGCCACAATAACCGGCTCGACGGCGGGGCCGGCGACGACGAGATCCGCGGCGGCGACGGCAATGACACCCTGTTCGGGGGTGCCGGAGATGATGAACTCTCGGGCGACAAGGGCGACGACCAGATGCATGGCGGCGCCGGCAATGACGTCTATGTCGTGGAGGACGCCGGCGACAAGGTGTTCGAGGGCAAGAACGCCGGAATCGACGAGGTGTTCAGCTCGGTCTCGTTCGACCTTTCTGCGAACGGTGCGAACGTCGAGATCCTGGAGCTCAGGTCCGCGTCCGGGACGGCGGATTTCACCGGCATCGGCAACGACCTCGCCAATTCGATCTCGAGTGACGACGGCAACGACACGCTGTCGGGTCGGGGTGGGAACGACAGGATCCAGGGCGAGGACGGCACCGACACCCTGAACGGCGACCAGGGCAACGACGTCCTGTTCGGCGACGCCGGCGACGACCATCTGTTCGGCGGCGACGGCAACGACACCATGGACCTGCGCGTCTTCAGCGACGGTCAATTCGACCTGGATGCCGCCGCCGGCGCCGACGAGATGCACGGCGGCAAGGGCAACGACACCTATTTCGTCGACAACGCCGGCGACACCGTCTTCGAGGCGGTCGGCGAGGGTGTCGACACGGTGAAGTCGATCATCACCTACAGCCTCGCGGCGGGGCAGGAGATCGAGAACCTGGTCCTGGTCGGAGCCAATGCCATCGACGGCACCGGTAACGAGATCGCGAACACCATCGTCGGCAACGCCAATGCCAACATGCTCACCGGCGGCGGCGGCGCGGACACGCTGGTCGGCGGCGACGGCGGCGACTTCTATATCCTCAATGCCGGCGATGCCCACGACAAGGTCATCGAGACCGGCAAGCACGGCATCGACATCGTGCAGATCCACTTCGACACGCCGACCGCCTATCACCTGTCGGCGGGCGTCGAGGAACTGTTCCTCAACGACGGGGCATCGACCGCGATCGGCAACGACCTCGGCAACTTCATCGAAGGCGTCAACGACGGCGTCAGCTATCACCTCGGCGGCGGCGGTGGCAACGACACGCTGATCGGCGCCGGCGGCAACGACGCGCTGGCCGGCGGCGCCGGAGACGACGAGCTGTTCGGCGGGGGCGGCACCGACCACCTGGCCGGCGGCACCGGCAACGATACCTACGTCCTCGACAATGCCAGCGACGTCGTCATCGAGGCCAAGAATGCCGGAACGGACACGATCCTGGCCGGCTTCTCGTTCGACCTCAGCGCCCATGGCGAGAACGTGGAGAACCTGCTCCTGCAAGGGAACGGCGACATCGAGGGCCATGGCAATGCCCTCAACAACCAGATCCAGGGCAATGCCGGCAGCAACCTGCTGACCGGCGGGGCCGGCAACGACCACCTGTTCGGCAACGACGGCAACGACGTCCTCCATGGCGATGCCGGCAACGACGTCCTGGTCGGCGGTCTCGGCGCCGACACGATGAGCGGCGGGGCCGGCAACGACGCCTTCGTCTACCAGATCACCAACACCGCGCAGATCACCCAGATCGGCGGCGACACCATCACGGATTTCCAGTCCGGCCACGACAAGATCGACCTCCGCGACCTGTTCACGGATTTCGGTCTCGGCCACAAGGGCAACCCGATCGCCGACGGCCACCTGATCCTCAGCCATGTCGGCAACGACACCCTCGTGCAGTTCGACGCCGACGGCGCCGGCGGCGCGCCGCCGGTCACCCTCGCCACCGTCACCAACGCCAATCTCACCGCCGGTGACATCGTCCACTAGCGACCCGAAACGCGTCCAACATCCCCAGGCAGATGACGAACCATGCAACACTCACACGACATCCCCCATCTGGAGCGTTCCAATACGGCGACGACGCCGGTTGCCAAGGCACCGATAGCCGGGCGGCACCGTCTTCCCAAGTACACTGCGCATCCCGCGAGCATCCCCGTCGATGCCGAGCGCGTCATCGACCCGCCCACGCATTGTGAAGCGGGCGACCTCGGCTACCAGCTGAGCCCGTCGCCGGGGCTGCGAGACTGGCTGTCGGCCTATGGAATCGGCCTCGTTTTCTCGACCTACGAGCTCGGTCGGGTGGTGATGCTGGGTGCCGGCGAGTCGAGCCTCGCAGTCGCGGATGCGTGCTTCGATTCCGCCATGGCGCTGCTGGCGGGCACACGCGGCCTCTATCTCAGCACCCAGGATCGGGTGATGCGTTTCGAGAACGCACTGCTCGACGGCGACACCTATCGGGGCGCCGACCGGCTCTATTTGCTGCGGGAATCCCACGTCACCGGCGGCATCGACGTCCATGACCTGGACATCGACTGGTCGGGCAAGGTTCTGGCGGTGGCCACGCTCTACAACTGCATCGCCGCGCTCGACCGGCAGGGGCAGATCACCCCGCTCTGGCGGCCCCGCTTCATCGATGCCCACGTCGCCGAGGACCGCTGCCATCTGAACGGCTTCTGCACGCTCGACGGCCGCCCGGCCTATGCATCGCTGATCGGCGCCAGCAACGAGAAGGACGGCTGGCGCGAGCATCGCGTTGCCGGCGGGCAGATCATCGACATCCGTGCCCAGAACGTGGTGGCCAGCCACCTCTCCATGCCGCATTCGCCGCGGCTCTACCGCAAGAAGCTTTGGGTCCTGGAGAGCGGCTCCGGCTGGTTCGGCTGGGTCGACCTCGAGCGCCGGCGGTTCGAGCGCTTCGTCTGGCTGCCGGGCTTCCTGCGCGGGCTCCGCTTCGTCGGCGACTATGCGGTGATCGCCTCGTCGGCGCCGCGCAACTCGCTGTTCACCGGCCTGCCGCTGCAGGAGGAGCTGGCTTGGCGCGGCGTGTGGCCGGTGACCGGCGTGCACATCGTGAACATGACGACCGGCGAGATCGAGCACCGGCTCACCGTCAGCGGCACGGTGCGCGAGATCTACGACATCGCGATCCTGCCCGGCGCCGTGGCGCCGCGGCTGGCCGGCCCGGGCGCCGAAGCGGCGATGCTGGGCGGTGAGCCGACGGTCTCGGCTCAAGCGGACGTTGCCCGGCAATAGGCCGGGGCAGGGAGGGACGAGCAGCATGCCGGTCGCACGGATCAATGGGGTCGAGCTCAACTTTGAGACCGAGGGCGAGGGTCCGGAGACCATCGTCCTGGTCAACGGCCTTGCCGACGATCTCGCGACCTGGGGTGCCCAGGTGCCGGATTTCGTCGCCGCCGGCTATCGCGTGGTGCGGTTCGACAACCGCAGCGTCGGCACCCCGACTCGGCCGCGTCGCTCGTATACGACTGCGCTGCTGGCAAAGGATGCAAAGGCGCTGATCGATCACCTGAAGCTCACGGATTTCCATCTGGTCGGCGTCTCGATGGGCGGCATGATCGCCCAGGAATACGCGCTCGCCTTCCAGGAGGACCTGCGTTCGCTGACGCTGTGCTGCACCTATGCCGCGCCCGGTCCGTTCTGCTCCCGGGTGTTCCGGCTGTGGCAGGACATGGCGGAGGCCATGGGCGTGCCGGCGGTGATGCGCGCTGTCACGCTCTGGGCGTTCTCCCAGGACTTCTTCCAGCATCGCGAGTCCGTGCTCCGCGAGTTCGAGGCCGGGATCGCCTCGGATCAACCTGTCGATGCCTACCTCACCCATCTTAACGCGCTGCAAAGCCACGACACCCGGACCCGGTTGAAGCGGGTTCAGGTGCCGACGCTGGTCCTGGCGGGCGAGGACGACGTGCTGATCCCGATGAACCTCGTACGCGAGCTGCACGCGCTCATCCCCGGGGCCGAGTTCGCGACGGCGAAGGGCGGCCACACGCTGCTCTGGGAGCATCCGAAACTGTTCAACGAGATTGTGCTCGGCTTCCTGGCGCGCCACCGGCCGGTGGTGCTGCGCCGAGCCACTGGCAGCTAGCGAGTCAACTGGCCCCCGTGCGGCCAAAACGAATCGCGGCGCCGGGCACGGGGCGAAGCGCCGACCAACCCGCCGGAGCGGGTCGATAGGAGCGTCGATATGAAGAGAACATTGAGGGTCTTTGCTTGCGCCGCAGCGGCGGTTTCATTTCTCGCCCTGCGTCCCGTCATGGCGGAAGAACAGCACTTCATCACCATCGGCACCGGTGGGGTCACTGGTGTCTACTACGCGGTCGGCGGGTCGATCTGCCGGCTGATGAACAAGGATCGCAAGACCACGGGCATCCGCTGTTCGACCGAATCGACGGGCGGCTCGGTCTTCAACGTCAATGCCATCGCCAGCGGCGAGCTCGACTTCGGCATGACCCAGTCCGACGTGCAGTACAACGCCTTCAAGGGCGAGGCGCAGTTCAAGGATACCGGCGCGATCAAGAACCTTCGCTCGGTGTTCTCGGTTCATGCCGAGCCCTTCACCGTGCTGGCGCGCCCCGACGTGAAGGTCGCCCGGTTCGAGGACTTCAAGGGCAAGCGCTTCAATATCGGCAATCCGGGCTCCGGCACCCAGGCCTCGCTCGAAGAGCTGTTGAAGCAGATGCAATGGACCAACGGCGACTTCTCGCTCGCCTCCGAGCTGAAGCCGGACGAGCAGGGTGCCGCACTCTGCGACAACAAGATCGACGGCTTCATCTTTCCGGTCGGGCATCCCGCCGCGGCGATCCAGGATCCGACCACCGCCTGCGCTGCGAAGCTGATCCCGCTGACCGGCCCGGCGATCGACGCGCTGGTGAAGGCGCATCCTTACTACTCCTACGCCACCATCCCCGGGGGCATGTACGCCAACAACCCCAACCCGGTTCAGACCTACGGCGTGCGGGCGACCCTGGTCACCAGCGCCAACACGCCGGATGACGTGGTCTACGACCTGGTGAAGGCGGTGTTCGAGAACTTAGACGAGTTCAAGAAGCTGCATCCCGCCTTTGCCAATCTCGATCCCAAGGAGATGGTGAAGGTCGGGCTGACCGCGCCGATGCACCCCGGCGCGCTGAAGTATTTCAAGGAGAAGGGCTGGCTTTGATCCCACGGGGCCAGCCGTTTCCGAGGGAGGCGCTGCCCAGCGCCTCCCTCGCCCCCTTTCTCGACGCGCGATCGGGATCGGCATGACGGAGATCGAGACGTCTCCGCACGCCGACCGCGGCGCGCTGGAGGCGATGGTCAGCGACGCCGATACCGGCGCGCGCAAGCCGACCGGCTTTGCCGCCCGGTTGCTGACCGCCGTCGCCATCGCCTGGTCGCTGTTCCAGCTGTGGTACGCCTCGCCGTTGCCCTACGTGCTGGGTTTCGGCGTCGTCAGCGACACCATCGCGCGCGACATTCATCTTGCCTTCGCCCTCTTCCTCGCGGCGATGAGCTATCCCGCCTTCCGCCGCTCGCCGCGGCGGCGCATTCCTCTGGGCGATTGGCTGCTGGCGCTGGCCGGCGTAGCGTCAACGCTCTATCTCGTGGTCTTCTACCGCGCGATCGCCGAGCGCCAGGGCGTGCCGACCACCATGGACGTGGTGGCGAGCGCGATCGGCATCCTGGTCCTCTTGGAGATGGCGCGCCGCGCCGTCAGCCCCGCCATCACCGTGATCGCGATCCTGATGCTCGGCTACATCTTCGCTGGGCCCCATCTGCCAGGCCTGCTGGCGCACAAGGCCGCCTCGTTGGGCCGCGTCGCCTCGCAGATGTGGCTCTCGTCGGAAGGCATCTTCGGCGTGGCGCTCGGCGTCTCCACCAATGTCGTCTTTCTGTTCGTCCTGTTCGGAACGATGCTCGAGCGCGCCGGCGCCGGCAGCTACTTCATCCAGCTCGCCTTTGCACTGCTCGGACGCTTCCGCGGCGGCCCGGCGAAGGCCGGCGTGGTCGCCTCGGGCTTGACCGGCATGATCTCCGGCTCCTCGATCGCCAATGTGGTAACGACCGGCACCTTCACCATCCCGCTGATGAAGCGGGTCGGCTACAGCGGCATCAAGGCGGGGGCGATCGAATGCGCCGCCGGTGTGAACGGCCAGCTGATGCCGCCGGTGATGGGCGCCGCCGCCTTCCTGATCGCGGAATATGTCGGCATCTCCTACAACGAGGTGGTGAAGCACGCCTTCTTCCCGGCGCTGCTGACCTACGGCTCGCTGTTCTACATCGTCGATATCGAGGCGATGAAGAAGGGCATGATCGGCCTCCCGGTCACGCGCCGGTCGGGCCCGTTGCAGGCGGCCGCCCGCACCGCCATGACCATTTCCGGCCTGATCGTCCTTTCCGGCGTGGTCTATTACGGCATCGGCTGGATCAAGCTGGTCTTCGGCGAGGATGCGGACCTCATCATCGCGGCCGGCGTCGCGATCGCCTATGTCGCGCTCGTCGCCTATCGCGCGCGGCATCCTGACCTGCCGATGGACGATCCCGAGACCGGGTTTCTGGTGGTGCCGGCCTTCGCCGCGACGGCGGTGACCGGCCTCCACTTCCTGCTGCCGGTCGTGGTGCTGATCTGGTGCCTGATGGTGGAAGAGCTGTCGCCCGGACTCTCCGCCTTCTGGGGCACCGTGGTGCTGATCCTGCTGATGCTGACCCAACGTCCGCTGACGGCCTATTTCCGCGGTCGAACGGGACTCGGCGCAGAATGGCGCGCCGGCGCGGTCGACCTCTATCAGGCGCTCATCGCCGCAGCCCGCAACATGACCACGGTCGGACTCGCCACCGCAGCCGCCGGGATCATCGTCGGCACCGTGCTGCTGACCGGCATCGGCCTCGTCATGACCGAGGTGGTCGAGGTCGCCTCCGGCGGCAGTCTCATCGCCATGCTGCTGCTGACCGCCGCGATCTGCCTTATCCTCGGCATGGGCATGCCGACCACGGCGAGCTACGTCGTGGTCGCGACGCTGATGGCGCCGGTGGTGGTCGACCTCGCCGCGCAGAACGACCTCGCAGTTCCGCTGGTCGCCGTGCACCTCTTCGTCTTCTATTTCGGCCTGATGGCCGACGTGCACCCACCGGTCGGGCTTGCCGCCTATGCCGCCGCGGCGATCTCCGGCGCCGATCCGGTGCGGACGGGAATCCAGGCGTTCAAATACGAGGTCCGCACGGCGCTGCTGCCCTTCATCTTCATCTTCAACCCGCAGCTCCTGATGATGGACATCGAGGGGCCGGTCCAGCTGGTCCTGGTGCTCTCGACCTCGGTTCTCGCCATGATCGCCTTCGTCGCCGCGACGCAAGGCTGGTTCCTGTCACGGAGCCGCTGGTACGAGACCGTCGGGCTGCTGCTCGCCTGCTTCCTGCTGTTCCGTCCCGGTTTCTGGCTGGATCTGGTCAGCGATCCCTACGAGACCCTCCCGCCGGAGCAGTTGCTGGTGCTCGCCGACCAGACGCCGGCCGGTGCGCCGCTCCGCTTCCGCGTCGAGACCACGGACGCGACGGGTGCGACGCGCGAGAAGCTGGTCCGCATCGAGCTCGGCAAGGGCGAGAGCGGCGCGGCGCGGCTCCGCTCCGCCGGCCTCGA
This sequence comes from Binatia bacterium, assembly GCA_035541335.1. Taxonomy (GTDB): domain Bacteria; phylum Pseudomonadota; class Alphaproteobacteria; order Dongiales; family Dongiaceae; genus Dongia. The sequence goes on along the minus strand of DATKNM010000393.1, from coordinate 5,535 downwards.
GGTCGATGCCGGCGGCGGCACGGTCACGATCGTCAATGTGCGGTTCGGCAGTCTCGCGGCGAAGTACGGCGTGCTCCCCGGCGACACCGTGCTCGCGGCCGTGGCGCCCGCCGAGCGACCGTCGCCCCAATGGTTCATGATCCCGGCGCTGATGCTGATCGGCGGGGTCGCCCTCGCGCAGCGCCGGCGGATCCGCGCCGGGCGGGTCCTGGTGCCGGCCTAACCGGCGAAGCGCGGTTCCGGGAGACCCTTGACGCCGAGGCCGTGGACCGCGAAGAGGCCGCCGGCTTCCGCTTCCCTCTGCGGCACGCCTTTCATCGGCCGGCCCATCGACGTCACGAACAGGACGTCGAGGTTCGGCCCGCCGAACATCACGCTCGTCAGGTTGCGCACCGGGAACTCGACAATGCGGTCGATCTCGCCTTTCGGCGAATAGCGGATGATGCGACCGCCGAAGACATGGGCGTTCCAGATATAGCCCTCGGCATCCACCGTCGAGCCGTCGAACGTGCCGGGATAGTCCCGGGTCGAGGCGAAGACCCGCCGGTTGGCGACGTTGCCGGTCGCGATGTCGTAGTCATAGGCGTACATCACGTTGTCGTAGGAGTCGCAGAAGTAGAAGGTCTTGTTGTCCGGGCTCCAGCACGGGCCGTTCGAGCATTTGATGCCGGAATCGAGCCGGTGGATCGAGAGATCCGGATCGAGCCGGTAGAGCGCCGAGTTCCGGACCGGCCGCTGGCCGCGTGTCGCGTCCTCGCGGTCATGGTCATAGGCCATGTAGCCGGCGATGAAGCGGCCGCGCCGGTCGACCTTGCCGTCGTTCAGGCGATTCTCCGGCTCGTCGGCCTCGGGATCGCCGATATGCGTCAGCTTCTGGGTCTTGAAGTCGTAGAGGCTGAATCCGTTGGCGAGGGCCAGCACCGCGCCTCCCTTCTCGCGCAGCGCCATCGAGCCGACATGGCTGGGGACGAAGTAGCGTCGGACATCGCTGCCGTCGGCCTTGGCGCTGTAGATCTCCGCTGCCGAGCTGTCGATCCAGTAGAGCCGCTGCTCCGCAACATCCCAGAGCGGGCCTTCGCCCAGATGGTTCTTCGAATCGACGATCAGTTGGATATCGACCATGGAGCCTCCCAAAGATTAGCTGCTGCCGTCGCTGACCAGGACGGCCATCAGCAAGGCATTCTCGTTGCCACGATTGACCCAGGCGTGGTTCGTGCCGCGCTGGACGACGCAGTCGAACGGTTTCAAGGTTCGCTCCTCCTTGTCGAGCACCAGCGTGATCTCGCCGGCGAGGAGGATGATGTAGTCCGTCGTCGGCGACCGGTGCATCGCCGCATGCCGCTCGGTGTCCGGCTGAAGATGCGCGCCGTTCATCGCCGCAAACCATTCTGCCGCGGACTTCCGCTTTTCACTCTCGGAAAGATGCGCCGTCTCGCTCTCCGGCGGGATCTCGAAATAGCGGAACAGGGTCCCGCCCTCCGGCGGCTCGAGCCGCGTCGAGCGCGTGGCATGGTCGATGCCGTCGCGATGATTGACCCGGCCGCGCTCGGTGATCCAGAGCTCGGTCAGCACGGTGATGATGTTGTCGGCGATGCCGTCGATCATGACGCCCGATTTGCCCGCGGCGTCATTCATGGTCACGATGCGGCGAATGGGTCTTAAGGTTTCGCCCATCACGTCCTCCCCTTGCGCTTTATTTTTTGCCGCTCAGGATAGCCGGCGCTCGCCCGACCGCAATCGAAATTGTGATCACATATCTAAGATAGACGGTGTTTCCCTCTGCACCGGGAAGCTGTAGGTTGGTGATCGGCGCACTATGATCGGCCCGGGCTATGATCGGATTCGGGCCGATTCGCGGCGCATGAAGGGACCAGATGGACGACAAGGTCAGGCCGATCGACGTCACGACCGTGCAGGAGCGGGTCTATCAGGAGTTGCGGGACGCGCTCTATCAGGGCCGCTTCATGCCGGGCGAGGTGCTGACCATCCGCGCGCTCGCCGCGGCACTCGGGACCAGTCCGATGCCGGTCCGGGAGGCGATCCAGCGCCTGGTGACCGAGAATGCGCTGACCCAGCTGCCCAACCGCACCTTCCAGGTCGCCGCACTCACGCTCGAGAACTACGACGAATGGATTCGCCTGCGCTGCGAGGTCGAAGGCTATGCCGCGCAGCGCGCCGCCTTGCGCGCGACGCCTGGCATCTGCAAGGAGCTCCGGAAGATCAACAAGACCTTCGGGGAGTCGATCGAGGCGCGCGATGCTGGCGGCATGCTGCAAGGTAACCAGCACTTCCACTTCGCGGTCTACGAGGCCGCGGAATCCGAGGCGCTGCTGAAGATCATCGGCTCGCTCTGGCTGCGCTTCGGCCCGGTGCTCGCCTTCGTGCAGCACGTGGAGGGCTCGATCGAGATGTTCCGCCGTGGCGTCGTGGTCCACGAACGGGTGGTCGCGGCGATGGAGCGTCACGACGCCAAGGCGGCGCGCTTTGCGCTGGCGCTCGATATCCGCGCCGCCGCCGCCTGGTTCCGTCGCCACCACTTCGGCTCGGCCGAGGAATCCCCGCCCGAGCCCGCATCTCGCCGGGGGCTGCGCAGCACCGCGCGGCGCTGAAGCACCGGCTTCATCAACCTTTCAGAGTACCCAGCCGGCCGATCGCGCCGCCGCCGTCATCGCCTCGGCCGGTGGGCCAGTCCTGCAGCGCCTGAAGATCGTAATCCTATCTGTGATCACAGATGTTAGATATAAGATGTTGACCGGGCCCGGCACCGGGGCATACTGGCCGGGACGCGGGCTCCAATGAGGGACCGCGCAGGGGTCGTGGCGTCCACCGAACGAGACGCCGGAACGGCAAGACTGGGAGGACGACATGAAGCTTCTATCGAAGTCGAAGATCGCGGCTGCCTGCCTGGCGGGCGCGATGGGCTTGGCGGCGTGGACGGGCGACGCTTCCGCTGCGGACAAGTTCAAGATCTTCCTCAGCATGAGCTACATCGGCAACGACTGGCAGGCCGAGGCGGCCAACATGCTGAAGGCCATGGCGGCGAGTGCCGACTATCGCGACAAGGTCGATCTCGAGGTGCAGGTCGCCGGGCCCAACGCCCAGCGTCAGATCCAGCAGATCAACGCCATGGTCCAGGCCGGCGCGCAGGCGATCATCGTCTATCCGATCTCGCCGACGGCGCTCAATCAGGTGGTGAAGAACGCCTGCGCCAAGGGCGTCGTCATCATCGCCTATGACTCGATCATCTCCGAGCCCTGCGCCTACAACGTCCACATCGACCAGAAGGCCTGGGGCACGCAGTCGGCCGAATGGCTGGTGGACAAGCTCGGCGGCAAGGGCAACGTCGTCATGGTGACCGGCGTGCCGGGGACGACGGTCGACACGCTCCGCAACGAGGGTGCGAAGGAAGTCTTCGCCAAGCATCCCGGCATCAAGGTCATCGGCGAGGTGAACGGCATGTGGAGCCAGGCCGTCGCCCGCACCGAACTCACCAAGCTGATCGCGACCCATCCCTGGGACCAGATCGACGGGCTCTGGATGCAGGCCGGCTGCTACACCGCCAATTCGATGCAGAGCGAATCCGGAATCGCCGACGACAAGCTCCGGCCCTGCGCCGGAGAGGCCTCGAACGGCGGCCGCATCCAGATGCTGCCGGCCGGCACCGCGGTCGAGGGCGCCAGCGGCACCTATCGGCCGATGGGGGCCAAGCGCTGGTCGTCGGGCTCGCAGAACTTCACCGGCGCGCTGGCGCTGACCCTCGCCGTCAAGAAGCTCGAGGGCAAGGAGATCCCGGCCCTGACCAATGTCGAGCAGAACATCGTCACCAACGAGAACGTGAAGCTCTGCAAGGAAGGCACCTGGGCCGAGATGAAGGCCGGCTGCAACGTCTTCCAGCCGGCGATCATCGCCAATCCGGGCTGGTTCGCCTCGATCTATTCGGAGACTACGCCCGAGGTCGGGTTGAACGCCGCTCTGGTCGGCCAGCCAGAGCAGTAAAGACCTGGGCAGTAAGTGTCGCGCGCGGATGCGGCCTCGGCCGCATCCGCTTAGCCCAGCAGCTTGAGGAGGCCGGCGGTGGCGGATTCGATGTCGCCGCGGAGATGGGCGGCGCAGCCTTCGGCGTCGCCGGCACGGATCGCAGCGAGGATCAGCTTGTGCTCGTGATTGGCGTTGTCGTAGTTGCCGGCGCCGCGCACGCCGTGCAGCAGATGGAAATAGGGGCTGACCTGCAGCCACAGGCCTTCGATCACGCCGAGCAGGGTCTCCGAGCCGGAGGCGGCGTAGATCGTGAAATGGAAATCGTGATTGGCGCGGACATAGGCTCGGGTATCACCGGCATCGACCGCCGTGGTCATGGTGTCGACCAGGGTTTCCAGACGGGCGATGTCGGCCTCGGTCACCCGCGGCGTGGCCCAAGAGGCGGCCAGGCTCTCGATCTCCACCCGGACCTTGGTGAGATCCGAGAGCCGATCGGAATCCAGCTCCGGGATGCCGACCGATCGGCCGGAGATGACGCGCAACGCCCCTTCCGCGGTCAGCCGTTGCAGCGCCTCGCGCACCGGCATGGCGCTGACGCCGAAGGCCTCGGCGAGCCCCTGGATCGTCACGAGCTCGCCCGGCGCGATCCCGCCGTCGAGGATCAGCTCCTTGATCTCGCGGTAGATCTCGTCCGGCAGCGTGCCGCGGACGACCGGCCGATGCGGAATGCTCGCCAACTTCCTGCGCAACTGCGTCATCCCGTCCTCCACGATGCGGCGATCTCGGCGCCCGAGCGTTTATAGCGCATGCGGCACGAAGATGCCTTGTCGATATCTAATATACGATTTATGATCAAAAATATAAACGGTCTACGCGAGGCGTCATCGCGCCCGCCCGCGAGGCCGTCGAGCCGTGACTTGAAGGCGTCCCAATAGGGCGCAACTGCGCGACGCGAGGAGGAAACCGATGAGAGTGCTGTCGAGAGTCTTGATTGCGGCCGTAGCGGCGGGAGCCGTGCTTGGCCTCACGGGTCAGATTAAGGGCGCCGCGGCGGCCGAGAAGCTCAAGGTCTTCCTCAGCATGAGCTATATCGGCAATGACTGGCAGGCCGAGGCCGCGAACATGGTGAAGGCCATGGCGGCGCACAAGGACTTCGCCGACAAGATCGATCTCCAGGTCCAGGTCGCCGGCCCCAACGCGCAGCGCCAGATCCAGCAGATCAATGCGATGGTCCAGGCCGGCGCCAAGGCGATCGTCGTCTATCCGATCTCGCCGACCGCCCTCAACGGCGTCGTCAAGAATGCCTGCGACAAGGGCGTCGTCATCATCGCCTACGATTCCGAGATCACCGAGCCTTGCGCCTACAACGTCACGATCGACCAGGAGGAAGCCGGCCGCGTGACCGCCGAATGGCTGGTCAAGAAGCTGAACGGCAAGGGCAACATCGTCGTCGTCACCGGCGTGCCGGGCACTTCGGTCGATACCCTGCGCACCAAGGCGGCGAAGGAAGTGTTCGCCAAGAGCCCCGACATCAAGATCGTCGCCGAGGCGGTCGGC
>DATKNM010000392.1:0-2497 GCA_035541335.1 Binatia bacterium | reverse complement strand
CCTTCGACGCTGACCTTCTTGATGCCGGATTTGGTGAGCTTCTCGTCCAGGTGCTGGGCCATGGAGGCCAGCTGGCGCGCGCTGCGCCCGGTGGCGATCACCATGTAATCCGCGATGGAGGATTTGCCCGCGAGGTCTATGGAGATGATGTCCTCGGCCTTGTCCGCGTCCAAGGACTTCTCGACGATCTTCAGAAGATCGCTTGGGAGCCGATCTTCCGAACGCTTTGCGGTCGCGCGCTTGCGGACCGCCGGCTTCTTTTGGGTAATGGCTTCAGTCTCCTGGGCGATGGCACCGGCCGACCGCCGCCGTTGTTTCACGCACCCGTCTTGGCCCCCGTCTTGGTGCGAACCGCCTTGGCATGTCCCGCCTTGGCGCGTTTCGCCCTGATCTCGGTGGCCGAGATCGGATTGAGCCGGTGATGCATGAACGTCCAGGCCGGCGGCGGCGTGATCGCCAGCCTTCCAGCCGCCTGTTCCGGCCGCCGAAAGGCCTGGAAACGCCGGGCCGCCTGGGCGGCCATTGCCCTATAAGTATAGGTAGGACGGTCGAAAACCGCAATTGGTAGAAGGTGAAATATCTGTTGCCAGCGCTTCCATTCGGCGATCTGGGCGAGATTGTCCGCGCCCATCAGCCAGATGAAGCGGCAGTCGCGGCGGGTTTCCACCAGCTTCTTCAACGTGTCCGCCGTGTAGCGCGTGCCGAGCCGGGCCTCGATATCGGTCACCCGGATTCGGGGATGGCGCGCGACCTTTCGGGCCGCCGCCACCCGCTCCGCCAGCGGCGCCATGCCGGCGACGGGCTTCAGCGGGTTCTGCGGCGCCACCATCCACCAGACCTCGTCGAGCTCGAGGAGCGCCAGCGCCCCCAGGCTGATCTCGCGATGGCCGTGATGGGCCGGGTTGAACGACCCGCCGAGAATGCCGATGCGGCGCGTGGCGCGGTGGAGGGGATTGGCCACACTCCCTCCACTACTCGGTCGTCATGCCCGGCGAAGGCCGGGCATCCACGAGTTTGCCAGCAACGAAGCAACTCATGGATGCCCGGGCCAAGCCCGGGCATGACGACCGAGTAGGTTCAAGCATCAGGGCAACACAGGCATTAGGGCCGCAACTGGCCGTTGCCGCGGACGAGGTATTTATAGCTGGTCAGCTGCTCCGCCCCCACCGGTCCCCGGGCGTGGAGCTTGCCGGTCGAGATGCCGATCTCCGCGCCCATGCCGAACTCTCCCCCATCGGCGAACTGCGTCGAGGCGTTCACCATGACGATGCCGGCATCGACCTCGGCGAGGAACTTCACCGCCGCCTGCTCGTCCGCGGTCACGATCGCCTCGGTGTGATGCGAGCCGTGGCGGTTGATGTGTTCGATCGCCTCATTGATGCCGTCCACGACCCGGACCGCGATGATGGCGTCGAGATATTCGGTGTCCCAGTCCTGGGCCGTCGCCTGCTTCACGTGTTCATCGAGCTTCAGCGCTTCATCGTCGCCGCGCACCTCGCAACCGGCCTTGACCAGGTCGGCGACGATCGGCGCGGCGAAGGCCAGCGCGCCGCGGTCGATCAACAGGGTCTCGGTCGCGCCGCAGATGCCGGTGCGCCGCATCTTGGCATTGAGGACGATCTTGCGCGCCATCTCCGGATCGGCCTTGGCATGGACATAGGTGTGGCAGAGGCCGTCCAAGTGCTTCAGCACGGGGATGCGGCTCTCGGCGGCGACGCGCTCGATGAGGCCGCGGCCGCCGCGCGGTACGATCAAGTCGATGCAGTCGTCCATCCGGAGCAGGATGCCGACGGCCTCGCGGTCGGTGGTGGGGACGGACTGGATCGCCGCGGTCGGAAGGCCCGCCGCCTTGAGCCCGGATTGCAGCGCGGCGACGATCGCCGCCGAGGACTTCACGCTCTCCGAGCCGCCGCGCAGGATGACGGCGTTGCCGGATTTGAGGCAGAGCCCGCCGGCATCGGCGGCCACGTTGGGGCGGCTCTCATAGATGATGCCGATGACGCCGAGCGGCACCGAGACGCGCGCGATCTTGAGGCCATTGGGCCGGGTCCATTCGGCGAGGGTGCGGCCGACCGGATCGGGCTGCGCGGCGATCTCCTCGAGCCCCTTCGCCATCGCCTCGACCCGCGCATCGGTAAGCTTCAGGCGATCGAGCAAAGCCGGGGTGAGGTTGCGCGCCTCCGCCGCCTTCATGTCCTCGGCATTGGCGGCGAGGATCGTCGCCGACCCGGCGCGGATGGCCTCAGCCATCGCCCGCAAGGCCGCGACCTTGCGCTCGGGCGCGACGAGGGCGAGCTCCGCCGCCGCCGCCTTCGCGGCGGCGCCGAGCAGGCGCATCGTGCTTTCGAGATTCGAGGACTTCGGCTGCGCGAGACTCATGAGCTCAACACCAGATCGTCGCGATGGATGATCTCCTCACGGCCGCGAAAGCCGAGCAAGCCGGCGATTTCCCGGCTCTTATGGCCCATGATCGCCCGCGCATCCTTGGCGCTGTAGG
>DATKNM010000391.1:0-4963 GCA_035541335.1 Binatia bacterium | reverse complement strand
CGGACCAGACGCCCGGCGTCGTCGTCTTCGTCTGGCTGATGATCCTGGCGATGGCGCTGATGGCGCTCGGCGCTCTCGCCGTGGCGATCCTGCGGATGCTGCCCGACAGCCCGCACTATCACCTGCTCCTGACGGCGCAGTCCATCACCGTCCGCACCCTGCTGAAATCGTCGCAGTTTCCCTGGTCCAGCCTCGACCCCTTCACGATCGTCAAGCTTTCCGACAGCGACAGCAGTGTCACCTGGATCGTCGCGGCCGCCGCCGGCGACGCACGTCCCGCGCGGAACGACAAGGAGCGCCATCGCCAGGCTGCGTTCCGACTGAAGAGCGGCACCTATGGCGGCGACAAGCAGGCGAAGGTGCTGGCGGATTGGCTGAATGCCGTCCGGCTCGCGATGACGGCGGGATCGCCGTCGCGCACGGAGGTTGAGGTTCCGGCGGCGCTGCAGGGCCAGGTGCTGGCGGTCGCGCCGGTCTCCGGCGTGATCGAGCGGTGAAGCAATGACAGCGGAAACCCCGCAACGCGCGCTGCCCCCGTTCCTCACGGCCCGCGGCCGGCTGCTGGCGGCTTTGGCGCTCGGGCTCGGCTTCTACGGCATCGCCTCGCTCTCGCCGACGGAGGCCTGGATCGGTACCTTGCCGATGCGGCTGGCGCTCGCCTGGGACGTGGTGGCGATCGCCTATCTCGGCATGGCCTTCGTGATGATGCGCAACCCCGACCGCGCCCGCATCCGCGCCCGTGCCAAGGTGATCGACATCAACCTCTTCGAGATCGTCGCCGTTGCGGTGGCGGCCGGCCTCGTCAGCCTGTTCGCCGTCGCGCTGGTCTTGGCCCGGGCGCGTGGCCTCGAATCCGGCGTCCGGGCCGCGCATCTCGCGGTCGGCATCGTCACGGTCTTCTTCTCCTGGGTCGCGCTGCACACGCTGTTCGCCGTCCACTATGCGCATGTCTTCTACGATCCGGCGGAGCAGGACCAAGCCCCGAAGGCGCCCGGCGACAAGACACCCGCCGCGAAACCGCGCCGCGACCGCGGCGGACTCGAGTTTCCGGGCGAGAAGGAGCCGGACTACTGGGACTTCGTCTATTTCTCCGTGGTCATCGGCATGACCTGCCAGGTTTCCGACGTTCAGGTCACGTCGCGTGCCCTGCGCCACCTGGTGACCGCGCAGGGCGTGATCGCATTCTTCTACAACACGGTGGTAGTGGCGCTGGCGGTCAACATCGCGGCGGGGATGGGCAGCTGAGCGCCGGCTCGAACGCTCCCTAACTGCGCTCGTACAGCTTCTCCAGCACCTCGCTGTAGTGCGCCCGGATCATGTGCCGGCGGATCTTCAGCGACGGGGTCAGCATGCCGTTGTCGATGGTGAAGCCTTCGGGGGCCAGCGCCACGCGGCGGACCTTTTCCAAGGGCGACATCTTCGAGTTGACGCGCTCCAATGCCCCGCCGATCGCCTTCACGAAGTCCGGGTTCTCGCAGAGCTTCACCAGATCCTTGTCGGCGTCGTTCGCCTTGGCCCAGTCGGCGGCGAAGTCGGCGTCTGGGACCAGCAGCGCCACCACATGCGGGTGCTTGTCGCCATAGACCATGGCCTGGGCGATCTCCGGCTGCAGAATGAGGAAACCCTCGATCCGCGCCGGCGAGACGTTGTCGCCGCCGGAGAGCACGATTATGTCCTTCTTGCGGTCGGTGATCTTGAGATACCCGTCGGCATCGAATTCGCCGATATCGCCGGTATGGAGCCAACCGTCCTGGATCGCCTTCGCGGTCGCCTCGGGGTCGTTCCAATAGCCCTTCATCACCGCCTCGCCCTTGACCAGGATCTCGCCGTCCGCGGCGATCCGGGCCTCGATGCCGTCGAAGATCGGCCCCACCGTGTCGATCTTGATCCGCTTGGGGCGGTTGGCGCTGATCACCGGCGAGGCCTCGGTCTGGCCATAGCCCTGCAGCAGCGGCACGCCGAGGGCAAGAAAGAAGACGCCGATCTCATAGTTGAGCGCGGCACCGCCGGAGACGAAGGCTTTGAGTCGTCCACCGAAGCGCTGCCGCACCTTGCGCCGCACCAGGAATTCGCACATGAGGTTCTGCGCCCGCTCCAGCAGGGTGAGGGTGCCCGGATGCTCGTAATTCTTTCGCCCCAGGCGATAGGCGAGGTCGAACAGCTTCTTCCGCGTCGGCGGCGCCTTCTGGAGGCCGCGCACGATCCGCTGGTGCATCGCCTCATACAGCCGCGGCACCGCGGTCATGATGGTGGGCCGGGCCTCCGCCATGTTCTCGACCAGTTTCTCGACGCTCTCGGCGTAATAGATCTCGGCGCCGAGGCTGATCGGCAGGAACTGGCCGGCGGTGTGCTCATAGGCATGGGAGAGCGGCAGGAAGGAGAGGAACACGTCGCCGCCGAGCCCGACCTCCTTCACCAGCTTGAAGGCGCCCTTGATGTTGCAGAGGATCGATCCGTGGGTCAGCATCACGCCCTTCGGCACGCCGCCGGTGCCCGAGGTATAGATGATGCAGGCGGTGTCGCTGCGCTGCTGCTTCGCAATGCGCGCCTCGACCTCGTTGCTCGCCTCGGCCGAGGGTCCGGTCGGGATGCTCGGCTGCTCGACCAGATCCTGCCACTTGATCAGGTGGAAGCGCGGGCTCTGCTGCAGGTCGAGCTTGTCGATCGCGATCAGGAATTCGAGATCGGAGGCCTGCACGGCCGCGGGGAGGAAGCGCTTCGCGATCGTGCCGCCGGCGAGGATGGCACCCTTGGCGCCGCTGTGTGTTAGAATGTGCCGGTGGTCGTCCGAGGTGTTGGTGGCGAAGTGCGGCACCGTGATGGCGCCCGCCGCCATGATGGCGAGATCGGCGATCAGCCATTCCGAGCGGTTTTCCGAGATGAGGGCGACACGATCGCCGGGCTGGATGCCGAGGCCGATCAAGCCGCGCGCCAACGAGCGGATGCGCGCCGCCGCCTCGCCATAGGTCATCGCGACCCATTGGCCGTCCACCTTGGAGCGCAGCAGCGGTTTTCGCGCGCGCGTCTTGGCCTGGTCGAAGAACAGGCGCGTGAGGCTGGGAACCGCGTCGTAGTTCATCGAGTTGTCCTGAGTCGCCCTGCTTGGACCTGGCCCCATCGGAGTGATCACGGGACGAGACCGCCAGACTTGATCCAACCGGACTTGATCCGCCCGGACTTGGCCACCAGCCCCGCCCTCCCATATAAGGGAGGCGGAATTTCTGCAAGGAGCAAGCCGTTTCCCCATGAACTCGAAGCTGGACCTCATCCGTTCCCGATCCATCCCGCGTGCCGCCGCCGTCGAGGCGCAGACTTCGGAGCGCGCAAGTCTTGGTGCACTGCCGAACTGGAATCTCGCCGATCTCTACCGCGGTCCGACGGCGCCGGAGATTGAGCAGGATCTGAAGCGGGCGGCGGCCGATGCCGCGGATTTCCGCCGCAAGAACGAGGGCCGGCTTGCCTCCCTCGATGGGGCCGGATTCCTGACGGCGATCCTGGACTATGAGAAGATCCAGGAGCTGCTCGGCAAGCTGATGAGCTATGCCCAGCTGGTCTATGCCGGCAACATGGCGGATCCCGAGCTGGCGCGCTTCCAGCAGAATGTCAGCGAGCGGGTGAACGCGATCTCGGTCGAGGTGCTGTTCTTCACCCTGGAGATCAACAAGCTCGACGACGCCGACCTCGCCGCCAAGCTGAAGGACCCGGCGCTGCAGCGCTTCCGGCCCTGGCTCGATGCCGTGCGGCTCTTCCGCCCGCACCAGCTCTCCGACGAGGTCGAGCGCCTGCTGCACGAGAAGCATGTCGCCGGCAGCGCCGCCTGGCAGCGCCTCTTCGAGGAGACCATCGCCGACATGCGCTTCGAGGTGGACGGCAAGTCCCTGACCTCGAACGAGGCCTTGAACCTGCTGACCGACCGGGATCCCGCGAAGCGCAAGGCGGCGGGCGAGGGACTCGCCAAGGGCCTCAGGGGCGAGAAGCGCCTCTTCGCGCTGGTGACCAACACCCTCGCCAAGGACAAGGACATCGAGGACAAGTGGCGCGGCTTCAAGCGGCCGGTCTCCTCGCGCAACCTCGCCAACCAGGTCGAGGACGAGGTTGTGGACGCGCTGGTCTCCGCGGTGAAGTCGAGCTACCCGGCGCTCTCGCACCGCTACTATCGCCTGAAGGCGAAGTGGATGGGCCAGACCGCCCTCGATTATTGGGACCGCAACGCGCCGCTGCCCAGCGACGACGACCGTCTGGTGCCCTGGACCGACGCGCGCCAGCTGGTGCTCGACGCCTATCACGCATTTTCGCCGGATCTCGCGGCCATCGGCCGGCGCTTCTTCGAGCAGAACTGGATCGATGCGCCGCCGCGTCCGGGCAAGGCGCCGGGCGCCTTCGCCCATCCGACCGTGCCCTCGGCGCATCCCTATCTGCTGCTGAACTATCACGGCCGGACCCGGGACGTGATGACTCTGGCGCATGAGCTCGGCCATGGCGTCCACCAGGTCCTGGCGGGCCCGCAGGGCCAGTTGCTGGCCGACACGCCGCTCACCCTGGCGGAGACCGCCTCGGTCTTCGGCGAGATGCTGACCTTCCAGGCGCTGCTGAAGCGCGAGACCGATAAGGCGAAGCGCAAGATCCTCCTCGCCGGCAAGGTCGAGGACATGCTGAACACCGTCGTGCGCCAGATCGCCATGCACGAGTTCGAGCGGCGCCTGCACGACGCCCGCAAGGAGGGCGAGCTCTCCGCCGACGAGATCTCCGCGGTCTGGCTCGAGACCCAGCGCGAGGCCCTGGGTGCGGCGATCAAGCTTCCGGACGGCACCGACTACGCGCTCTTCTGGAGCTACATCCCGCACTTCATCCACGTGCCGTTCTATGTCTATGCCTATGCCTTCGGCGATTGCCTGGTGAACTCGCTCTATGCCGTCTACCAGAACGCCGAAGCCGGCTTCGCCGCGAAGTATCTCGACATGCT
>DATKNM010000390.1:0-3045 GCA_035541335.1 Binatia bacterium | reverse complement strand
CCCATCACCGGCGCGGTGCCGAACCCCGGCGACGTCGCCGACGAGGACAAGCGCCGCGCCATGGAGCGCGCGCTCGACTATATGGGCTTGAAGCCCGGCACCAAGCTGACCGACGTCTCGATCGACCGTGTCTTCATCGGCTCCTGCACCAACGGCCGCATCGAGGACCTGCGCGAGGTCGCGAAGATCGCCCAGGGGAAGAAGGTCGCGAGCCACGTCAACGCCATGGTGGTCCCGGGTTCGGGTCTCGTTAAGCAGCAGGCCGAGGAGGAGGGTCTGGACAAGATCCTGCGCGAGGCCGGCTTCGAATGGCGTGAGCCCGGCTGCTCCATGTGCCTCGCCATGAATCCCGACAAGCTGAAGCCCGGCGAGCGCTGCGCCTCGACCTCCAACCGCAACTTCGAAGGCCGCCAGGGCCGCGGTGGCCGTACCCACTTGCTGAGCCCCGCCATGGCCGCCGCCGCCGCGATCACCGGCAAGCTCGCCGACGTCCGGCAGCTCGGCTGATCGTTCAGGCCGTCATCCTCGGATGAACCAACGGCGATGGATTGCGATCTGCTCCCTGGCGCTCGCCGTGGGCAGCTGCACGTCATGGGATCAGTACGGCGCCGGGCAGAACCAGAAGTATTCCGGCTCGCGCCTGTTCACCATGTACCCGGAATGGGGCACCCCGATCGCGCGGACGCCTCTGGTCTCCGGCGGCTGGTTCTACCAGTTCCAAAAGCCGGCTACCGGCTGCGGGGCATCGGTCTGGACCAATGACCTCGACGTCGTCCTCCGGCTGACGGTCTCTGGCCCGAGCACCTGCGCCTCGGCGCGATAGGCCGCAAGCCGCCGCAGACAAGCTACCGCGCCGCTCGCCGTCCCCCGGCGGCGGTGATCACGCCGACGATGATGAGGCCGGTCAGCAGGAGACGCATGCCGGCCGAGACGCCGAAGGTGTTGAGCATGGTCAGCAGCAGCACCAGGAACAAAGCCGCGCCCCAGATGCCCGGCACGTTGGCCTTGCCGCCGGCAACCGAGGTGCCGCCGATCACCACCACGGCAATCGAGCTCAGCAGATATTCGTTGCCGATATCGACGCTGGCGCCGCGGAAATAGCCGGCGAGCAACGCGCCGTCGATGCCGCCGAAGACGCCCGAGAGCACATAAGTCGCGCAGCGTATGGGCTCGACCGGGATCCCGGCCAGCCGCGCCGCGCGCATGTTCTGGCCGATGGCGAGCACGGACCGGCCATAGACCATGCGCTGCAGCACCAGGCCGGCGCAGGCGGCGAACGCGACCGCGCCGATGGCGAGGATCGGCACGCCGAGCACCTGGATGTTGGTGAAGTCGGCGAAGCCCGGCGGCGGCTTGATCTGCAGGCCGCGGCCGTAGCTGATGTCGATCGAGAGGATGATGAAGCTGGACGACAAGGTGGCGATGATCGGCGGGATGCGCAGCAGCCGGATCAGCGCATAGTTGCCGGCGCCGATCGCAGCACCGCTGGCGAGAGCGGCCAGCAGGCCGAGCGCCACCAGGCTGTCGTTGCCGTCCATGGTCTTCATGGCGACGGCGCTGGCAAGGCCGATATTGGCCGCCAGCGACAGGTCTACATTGCCCGGGCCGAGGGTGATCACAAACATCTGGCCGACGCCGACGATGACCATGAAGACCGCGAGCGACAGCGCCGCGGTGATCATGCCGCCGCCGCCATGGCCCCCGGTGGAGGAGACGGCCGCCAGCCAGACGCCCAGGGCACCGATGAAACTCCAGATCCAGGGCTTGGCGAACAGGTTTCGCGCGAACTGCATGCTCAGGCACCCTTTCGGCCGATCAAGGTGCGCGCCGCCAGCACCACGATCAGGATGATGCCGTTCGCCCCGACATCCCAATCCGGCGGCACTCGCATGAAGGTCAGCAGCGGCGAGGCGGCCAGCGCCAGGGTCAGGGCGCCGATCACCGCGCCGATCGGCGACACCCGTCCGCCGACGAACTCGCCGCCGCCGAGGATCACGCCCGCGACCGAGAGCAGGGTGTAGCCGTTGCCGATATTGGCGTCGGCCGAGGTCGTGTTGCCGATGAGGGCCAGGCCCGAGAGCACGCCGAACACGCCTGCGAGCGCGAACATGGTGACCTTGGTGCGCAACAGCGACCAGCCGGCGCGCCCGATCGCCTGCGCATTCCCGCCGGCGCCGCGCAGCACCACGCCATAGGAGCTCCTCATCAGCCCGAAATGCACCAGGACGGCGATCAGGACCGCCGCCACGATCGGGAAAGGCACGAAGGGCGGCTTGTAGCCCATGACGGCGAGCAGCCAGTCCGGCGCCTTGCCGCCGGGCTGAGGCAGCAGGAGGATGGCGAGACCCTGCCAGACGAAGCTCATGCCGAGCGTGACGACGATCGAGGGCAGGTTGCGCAGGTGGATGAGGGCGCCCAAGCCCGCATAGACCGCGATCGAGCCCAGCAGCACGGCAATGCCGAGGAGCGGCGCGTCGCGCAGCCAGGTCGCGGTCACGCAGCCGACGAAGCCGACGAAGGTCCCGATCGAAAGGTCGAGCTCGTTGATGGTGATGACGAACATCTGCGCCAGCGTCGCCAGCGCGATCGGGATGGCGAGGTTCAGCATCAAGGTGAAGCCGAAATAGCTGATCGCCCGCGGGTTCAGCCAGGCGATGGCGATCAGGATCAGCGCCATCGACAGGGCCGGCAGCAGGTGGCGCAGCAGCCGGGCGTAGTTCACCGGCCGGCGATCCTTGCGGAGAGGCGTATCCAGGACGGGCGAGCTCGTGGTCACATTCCAGACTCGGCAAAGGAAGATTGGATGACTTTCTCCTCCGTAAGCTCGTGGCGCGCAAGCTCCGCCACGATGCTGCCGTTGCGGAAGACGTAGACGCGGTCGCAATTGTCGAGCTCGTCGGTCTCGGTCGTGTACCAGAGGAAGGTGCGGCCGCGGCGGGCCTCGTCGCGGATCAGCGCGTAGATCTCGAGCTTGGTGCCGACATCGACGCCGCGCATCGGATCGTCCATCAGCACGATCCTGGCATCCGATCCCAGCGCCCGGGC
>DATKNM010000389.1:0-3733 GCA_035541335.1 Binatia bacterium | reverse complement strand
CGGCCGGCACCGCCAGCAACATCAGCATCGCTGCGATCCCGAAAGTCCGATTGATCATGGCCTTCTCCACATGGAGGGTATATGGGAGGCGTCGGACCTCGCGCCAGACACGATTTGGGACCAGCCTCTTCGGGGGAATGCAGACCAGCCATGCCGCAGCAGGCACTGGAGATTCGTCCCGCGCGCCCGGGGGAAGCCCCCGGACTGACCCGGCTCTGCCTCTCCGCCAAGGCGCATTGGGGCTATGACCCGGCCTTCATGACGGCGGCGGCGCAGATGATCCGGATCCGCGAAGCGGAGATCCGCGCCGGCCGGGTGCTGGTCGCCACGGATGACAGCGCCGATGGGCTCGGGGGGCTTCTCGGAGTGGCCGCGATCGCGCGGATGCCGGAGCCCGGTTGCTTCGATTTGAGCCATCTCTTCGTGCGGCCGGATTGCTTCGGTCGCGGGATCGGCCGGGCCTTGCTTCGCGCGGCGGCGGATCTGGCGCGCATCAAGGGCGCCACCCGGCTGATGATCCTCTCCGACCCCAACGCGGCCGGCTTCTATGCGCGGCTCGGCGCCCAGCCCCGCGGACAGGCGCCCTCGGACGCGATCCCCGGCCGGATGCTGCCGCTCTACGAGTTTCCCATCGGGCGGCCTGTCGCCGCACCGGATTGATACAGGTCAAGGCGACTTCGCGGGGGATCGACGAGAGTCGGTGCCATCATGGACCACGCCCTGCTGCAGAAATACGACCGGCCGGTGCCGCGTTACACCAGCTATCCGACGGCGCCGCATTTCCACGCCGGGATCGGCCCCGCCGAGTTCAAGCGCTGGATCGCCGCGAGCGATGCCGATCGGCCGGTCTCGCTTTACCTGCACGTCCCCTATTGCCGGCAGATGTGCTGGTATTGCGGCTGCCACACCAAGATCGTCGCGCGCTATCAACCGATCGGGGACTTCGCCCAGCGCCTCGCCCGCGAGATCACGCTCGCGTCCGAGGCCTTCGGCGCACGCCGGCGGCTCTCGCAGGTGCATTGGGGCGGCGGCACGCCCAATGTGCTCAACGCCGACGACCTCAAACGCCTGACCGACGAGATCCGCCGGAATTTCCAGGTCGATGACGCCACCGAGATCGCGATGGAGCTCGATCCGCGCTGGATCGACCGCGATCTCCTCGCGGCGCTGAGGGATGGCGGCGTCGCACGGGTCAGCCTCGGCATCCAGGATTTCGACCCGGCGGTGCAATCGGCGATCAACCGCATCCAACCCTTCGACGTCGTCAAGGAGAAGGTCGAGGCGCTGCGCGAGATCGGCATCCGCGGCGTCAACTTCGACCTGATCTACGGCCTGCCGCACCAGACCCGAGAGAGCTTCGCGCACTCGATCGACCAGGCGCTGGCGCTCAAGCCGGATCGCTTCGCGGTCTTCGGCTACGCCCACGTGCCCTGGATGAAGCGGCATCAGGCGAAGATCGAGGAAGCCGCCCTGCCCGACGCCGCGGCGCGTCTGACTCTTGCCGAGGACGCAGCGGCGCGGATCGAGGCCGGCGGCTATCGCCGGATCGGGCTCGACCATTTCGCGAAGGCGGAGGATCCGCTGAGCCTCGCGCTCGACGCCGGCACGCTCCGCCGCAACTTCCAGGGCTACACCACCGACAATGCCGATATCCTGATCGGGCTCGGGCCCTCGGCGATCAGCGCGCTGCCCGCCGGCTATGCGCAGAACGCCGCCGACATCCCGCTCTGGGGACGTGCCGTCGATTCCGGCGAGCTGGCGATCCAGCGCGGCATCGCCCTCAGCCCCGAAGACCGCTGGCGCCGCGCGGCGATCGAGCGGCTGATGTGCTTCGGCGCGCTCGATCTCGCGGCGCTGGCCGATGAGTTCAAGCTGCCGAACGCGCAGTTTGCCGGCGAGCGAGCGCGCCTCGCCCCCTTGATCGCCGACGGCATCGCCACGCTTGCCGGCCAGCAGCTCCGGATCTCGCCGGAGCATCTCGCGCTGGCGCGGCTGGTGGCTGCCTGCTTCGACGCCTATCTCAACGCCGGTCCCGGCCGTCACAGCCGGGCAGTGTAGCGCCGGCAATCAGACGGTGAGGTTGACGTTGCCGCTGGTCGCCAGCGAGTCGCTGGTACCGGAGGCCGTGCCGCTGGTGCTGGACGTCGTCTGCAGCTGATCCGGATCGCCGACGCCGCTGGCATGGTGATGGTGATGGCCGTGATGGCCATGCGCCTGCTGGCCCTGCGCCGTCTGCTGCAGGGTCTGCAGGAGCTGCTGCGCCTGGCCGAGGTCGCCGGACTGCAGTGCGCCGCCGATCTGGTTCAGCAGATCCTGGACGCTGGTGCCGCCCGTGCCGCTGTTGCTGCCGGTGCCGGTCTGGCCGTCCTGCCCCGACTGCGAGGGATCGGCGTTGAGCAGCGAGGCGAGCGTGCTGTAGGCGTTTTGCGCGCCGCTCAGGTCGCCGCTCTGGATCGCATCCGCCATCTGCTTGAAGGCGTTGCGCGCGTCCTTCACCGACGTGTTGGGCTGATAGACCGTGCCGGCGGTGGATGCGGAAGAAATACCCGATACGCTCATTCTGAGACTCCCTAGACTGACGTGTTCTGCCTCCGGCCCGGGCGGCAGCGTCGCAAGCGTCATGCCAGGGACCACAACGCCGGCACATAGGCGTTGTCCTTTCGGGCCATCTTGAACAAAATTCAGGTGGATCTCGGGACTCGCGGGGTCCCAGGGGGAGCGGGAGCAAGATTCATGACGCGCGGGCATTCCATCACGAGCGGTCTGGCTAGGATCGGGATGACGGTAGCCGGGCTCGTCGCGCTGCTCCTTGCGGGCGCCGCGCTGGCCGATCAGTCGCAGCAATCGGTGAAGCTGGGCACGAAGACACTGGAGCTCGTGACCACCGCCGACAGCCGCACCCAGGCGAAGATCGACGGCGATGTTGTAGCCGAGGACGCCTATGTCGAGATCGAGACCTCGTTCAACGACAATGGAGCTGGAGCTGCAGTGCTGTTGGTTTCCGACGGCGGCAACGGCTGCCCCGGCAATTATGTCGTGGTCTCGGTGGACAAGGACGGCAAGACCGCAGCCACCGATCCCTTCGGCACCTGCTCCGACACGGCCGAGACCAGCACCGCCAACGGCGTCATCACCGTCCGCTTCCCGCCGGTGGGCGGGCGCGACGGCACGGTCTATCGCTGGTCGTTCGCCAAGGGGCTGGAGCAGCCGGTGGCGGAAGCGTTCCAGCCGAAGGCCGGCACGAGCTGGAGCAATGCCAGCGATCTCATCGGCAAGTACCCCTGGGAGGCTTTGGACAACGCCGACGTCTATGCAGCCTATCAGACGCTGCTCGGCAACGACTTCAAGACCTTCACCGACTATTTCGGCAAGGGCGACCAGATGGATTCGACCGCCGACGGCATCGTGGTCGGCACGTGCTTTGACGATTCCTCGGAGGATTCCACGAACCTGCTGATCGGCATCGATCCCGCGCATCACGCGGTCTATGCGGCGCTGCAGGACGGCAACGAGGCGCCACGCCTCTACCCCGCCAAAGACCAGTGGCCGGCCAGTCTGAAGGACAAGCTGGCGCAGTGGCCGTGAGCCACGTTCAGATTGTAATGCGGTAGGTCGAGCCTTTCGGGACTGCGTTGGTGTTTGCCGGCTGCGGCTTGTCGTCGAGGTTCTTTCGCAGCCGTCCCAGCACCTGCTGCGCCCGGTCTTCGAGCTGATCCAAGGTCGCGCCGGCCGT
>DATKNM010000388.1:0-6471 GCA_035541335.1 Binatia bacterium | reverse complement strand
GCCGCCACCGCGGCCGCCGAGCTCCGCTTCCACGCGACCTTCGACCAGGCGCCCATGGGCCTCGCCCATCTCGACCTCGAAGGCCGCTGGCTGCGCGTCAACCGCGCGCTCTGGCTGCTCGCCGGCTACGACCAGGCCGGTCTCCTGGCGCTCCGGCCGGCGGAGCTCGCCTATGTCGATGCCGAGCGCAACCTCGACGCCTGCATGGCGGCGTTCCTGGCGGGCGCGATGGACCGCTGCCAGGGCGAGCGGCTCTATCGACGCCCCGACGGTCGCGCGCTCTGGCTGGAGATGTCGCTCAATCTGATTCGCGCGGAAGACGGCGCGCCGCAGTTCTTCGTGCTGTCGCTGACCGATGTCACGGAGCGCAAGGCGGCGGAGATCGCGCTGCAGGAGCGGGTGACGCTGCAGCAATACCTGGAGAAGATCGCCAAGACCGTCCCGGGCATGATCTACTCCTACCGGCTCGGCGTCGATGGCTCGATGTCGATGCCCTACGTTGCGCCCAACCTCGCCGACATCTTCCACGGACTGACCCCGGCCGAGGCGGCCGAGGATGCCGGCCCGATTCTGGCCCGGGTCCATCCCGACGATCTCGAGCGGCTCTGGGCGGGGATCCATCGTTCGGCCGCGACCCTGGGGATGTGGAACGAGCAGTTCCGGGTGATGCATCCGCTGAAGGGGGCGCTCTGGGTCGAGAGCCGCGCCGCGCCGGAGCGCGAGGCCGACGGCAGCACGGTCTGGCACGGCTTCATCCGCGACGTCACCGCGCAGAAGCACGCGGACGAGCAGATGCGACAGGCCGCGGCGGTCTTCGGCAACACCCAGGAGGGCGTGGTCATCACCGACCGGACCGGCCGGATCCTCAGGGTCAACCCCGCGGTCTGCGGCATCACCGGCTATTCCGAGCAGGAGCTGGTCGGCAACACCATGCGTCTGCTGCGGTCGGGACGCCACGACGCCACCTTCTACGACCGTATGTGGGCGGCGATCCGGGCCGACGGATTCTGGCAGGGCGAGATCTGGAATCGGCGCAAGGGCGGCGACGTCTATCCCGAGCTCCTGACCATCAGCACGGTTCGCGACGGCAATGGCGCGATCACCAACTATGTGGGCACCTTCACCGACATCACCTACCTGAAGCAGTCGGAGCAGCAGCTCGAGCGCCTGGCGCATCACGACGCCCTGACCGGTCTGCCCAATCGCCTGCTGCTGCTCTCGCGCCTGGAACATGCGCTGGAGCGCACCCGGCGCAACGCCGGGATCGGCGCCGTGCTGTTCGTCGATCTCGACCGCTTCAAGAACGTCAACGACAGCCTCGGCCATCCGGCGGGTGACGAGCTGCTGATCGCGGTCGCGCGGCGCTTGCGCGCCCGGCTCCGCGACACCGACACCCTGGCCCGCCTCGGCGGCGACGAGTTCGTCGTGATCCTCGAAGAGGTCGCCACCGCCGAAAAGGCGGCGGGCATCGCCCAGGAGCTGATCAACCGGGTCTCGGAATCCTTCCAACTCTCCGGCGACAACGAGGTCTATATCGGCGCCAGCATCGGCATCAGCATGTTCCCGTCGGACGGCGAGCATGCCGCCGAGCTGATCCAGCACGCCGACACCGCGCTCTACGAGGCGAAGGAGGCGGGCAAGCGCACCTACCGCTTCTACCGCGCCGAGCTGACCGAGGCCGCCAATGCCAGGCTCGACCTCGAGGCGCGGCTGCGCCGCGGCCTCGATCGCGGCGAGCTCGTGCTCCATTACCAGCCGCTGGTGGCGCTCGACGGCGAGCGCGTCGTCGGCGTCGAGGCGCTGCTGCGCTGGAACGACCCGGAGCGGGGCCTCATTCCTCCCGGCCACTTCATCCCGCTCGCCGAGGAGACCGGGCTCATCGTGCCGATGGGCGAGTGGGTGCTGCGCGAGGCCTGTCGCCAGGTGCAGGCCTGGCGCGCCGCGGGCCTCTCGGTCGACAGCGTCGCCGTCAACCTTGCATCCCGCCAGTTCCTGCTGACCGACATCGCCGACCGGGTGCGCGCCATCCTCGCCGAGACCGGGCTGCCGCCGCGCTATCTGGAGCTGGAAATCACCGAAAGCACGCTGATGCACAGCGGCGAGGCCATGGTGGCGAAGCTCGCCGAGCTGAAGGCGCTGGGCATCCGGCTTGCGATCGACGACTTCGGCACGGGCTACTCCTCGCTCTCCTATCTGAAGCGCTTCCCGATCGACAAGCTGAAGGTCGATAAGAGCTTCGTGCGCGACATCCCGGCCGATACCGCCGACAGCGAGATCACCGCGGCCATCATCGGCCTCGGCAAGACGCTGCAGCTCGAGGTGCTGGCGGAGGGCGTCGAGACTCCCGCCCAGCTCGCCTTCCTGCGCCAGCACGGCTGCGACACCGCCCAGGGCTACCTCTTCTCCCGCCCGCTGCCGCCGGCGGACCTGGAGAAGTACCTGGCCGAGAGCGCCAGGCGCTGGACCGGCGGCC
This sequence comes from Binatia bacterium, assembly GCA_035541335.1. Classification (GTDB taxonomy): domain Bacteria; phylum Pseudomonadota; class Alphaproteobacteria; order Dongiales; family Dongiaceae; genus Dongia. The sequence continues at coordinate 3,998 of DATKNM010000388.1, read as the reverse complement.
GGCGGGCCGGCGGCGCCGTCGGGTGATCTCGACGACGTGATACCCGACACAGTTCCAGCCCGAACCGGGTGACGGAGTAGCGCGACTGGACGATGATGGCCGCGCTCTGGTTTATGGGGACCTCCCGATGAATTCCATCACCCGGCCGGGTGACATCAGATTGGCCGAGCGGCGCCAGCCGACCCGCGCCTCCGGCATCGTCTTCGCGGCGAAGGCGGCGGGCCTGCGTCTCTGGCGCCGTCTCACCGACGGCCTCGCGCCGCTGCCGCGTCTCGCGCCCCTCTCGCGTCTCGCAACCGATGCGCCGGCCGGCTATCCGGTCCTGCTGGCGGAATCGGTGACTCCGCTCTGGAGCGACCCGCGCCTGAGCGAGACCCGCTATCAGTTCGGCAAGGTCGAGAACCTGCGCCGTGCCGCCGCCGCCTTCGACGGGCTCGCGCTCCCGGCCGGCGGCGTCTTCAGCTTCTGGAAGCAGCTCGGCAAGCCGAGCCGGCGCCGCGGCTTCGTCGACGGCCGCATGCTGCGCGAAGGCTGCCTCGTCCCCTCGATCGGCGGCGGGCTCTGCCAGATCTCCAACGCGCTCTACGACCTCGCCCTGCAGGCCGGCGCGGAGATCATCGAGCGCCACGCCCATTCCCGCATCGTGCCGGGCTCCCTCGCCGCCTTCGGCCGCGACGCGACGGTCGCCTGGAACTATGTCGATCTCCGCTTCCGCATGCCCCAGGACGCGCTCCTGCGGGCGCGGCTCGGCGCCTCGACCCTGACGCTGCAGCTCTACGGCCGGAGCGCCGTGACGGGGACGGCGCGTCAGAGCGCCGAGGCGGCAACGGATTTGCCGGTCGCCAACGACTGCGGCTCCTGCGGCGAAACCGGCTGCTTCCGCCATGAACGCGCTACCGCACCTGTCGCGGGCCGCACCGCCTTCCTGCTGGACGAAGCCTGGCCGGAATTCCGCGCCTATGTCGGGGAGCGCCGCGCCCGCGGCGATATCCTCGCGATTCCGCTGGACGGCAAGCGCTGGAACCGGCCGCGCTACACCTGGATGACCGAAGGCTATGGCACCGTCGTCACCGCGACGCTCGCCAGCCTCACCCACGCTTTCCTCGCGCGCCACGCCGCCGCCAACGGCGCGCGCGTGGTCGCACAGCTCCGCCGTGCCGAGGCCGTCGCCCGTCGCCTCGGCCGGGCGCTGGCGCCCGATGCGACCGAGGTCTGCGTCGCGCAATCCCTGCTGCCGTTCCTCTCGCGTGCCGGCCTGCTCGGCGGTCGCCGGATCACCGTGCTGATGACCCGTCTGCCGATGGCGGCGCTGCAGGCGAAGCTGGACGCCGCCGCCGCGGCCCATCCCGAACGCGCGACCCTCGCCGATTTCCGTGCGCCGGCCGATCTCGTTGCGGCGGAAGCGGAGGCCCTGGCCGCCGCCGAGCGCATCGTGACACCACATGCGGAGATCGCGGCCCTCTTTCCCGGCCGCGCCGAGCGCCTCGACTGGCGGATGCCGGAGGCCGCGGTCATTCCGCGCTCCCTCCATGCGCGCGCCGTCGCCTTTCCCGGCCCCAGCCTGGCGCGCAAGGGCGCCCATGAGCTGCGCGCGGCGGCCTTGCATCTCGGCCTCGACGTGGTGCTGCTCGGGAGCACGCTGGAAGGCGAGGCCTTCTGGCACGGTCTTTCGACGCGGCCCGCCGACGCGGGCTGGCGGAGCGAGGTCGCCGCCGTGGTCCAGCCGGCCTTGGTCGAGGAGCAGCCGCGGACGCTGCTCGCGGCTCTCGCGGCAGGCATCCCGGTGATCGCCACGCCGGCCTGCGGGATCGCATCGCGGCCCGGCCTGACCCTGGTGCCCGCCGGCGACACGCAGGCCCTCGTCCGGGCCATCGCCAAAATTACCCACACCGGTCACTGAAGCGCCCGCGAAGCTTCATCGAAGTTTCATCGCGGCTTTCCCGCAGCATCATGGACCCCATGTGATTGAACCCGCGTGAACGGGCCTTTCCGGCCCGAATCAAAACGCGATGGGGTGTTGCATGAAACTGACCTGGCTCGGCACCGCGGGTGCCGTTGCGCTGCTTGCGCTGTCGTCCCCGGCCTTCGCCGGCGGCCAGACCAAGATCGACTTCTGGTACGGCAATTCCGGCCATATCAGCGAGGTCGTCCAGCAGGTGTGCAAGAACTTCAACGATTCGCAGCAGGACTACACCGTCGTCTGCACCAGCCAGGGCTCCTATGCGGCCGCGGTGCAGAACACCATCGCCGCCTATCGCGCCGGCCAGCAGCCGACCATCGTGCAGGTGTTCGACGTCGGCACCCTCGACCTCATGCTCTCCGACGCCTACTACCCGGCCTCGAAGCTGATGGCCGACGAGGGCTACAAGGTCGATTGGAACGACTATCTCCCCGGCATCCGCGGCTATTACGCGACCTCGAAGGGCGAGATGTATTCCTTCCCCTTCAACTCCTCGACCGCGCTCCTCTACTGGAACAAGGACGCGTTCCAGAAGATCGGCAAGACCGCGGCCCCGGCGACCTGGGAAGAAGCCGCCGAGGACATGAAGGCCCTGAAGGCCGCGGGCTATGCCTGCCCCTTCGGCTTCGACATCACCGCCGATGAGAGCTGGCAGTTCCTGGAGCAGTTCTCCGCCGTCAACAACGAGCCGCTCGCGACCAAGGACAACGGCTACGGCGGTCTCGACACCGAGCTCGTGTTCAACAAGACCAAGTTCGTGAAATACGTCACCGACCTGAAGAGCTGGTACGACCAGGGCCTCGCGGTGATCAAGGACGAGCAGGCCGGCCAGGACATGGTAGCCGCTTTTGCCTCGGGCGATTGCCAGATGATCCTGACCTCGGTCGGCGATCACGGTACCGTCGGGAGCACGGCGAAGCCCGGCATGAACTGGAGCGTCGCCATGCTGCCGGTCTATGAAGGCGTCAAGCGCCACAGCTCGCTGGTCGGCGGCGCCTCGCTCTGGGTGCTCGCCGGCAAGTCGAAGGAGGAATACAAGGCCGCGGCCGCGTTCCTCAACTTCATCGGCCAGCCGGAGCAGGCGCTCTTCTGGTCCACCAACACCGGCTACATCCCGGTGAAGAAGACCGGCTACGACTACATGGTCGCCCACGGCTTCTACGACGACCCGAAGTACAAGGGCCGCGAGATCGCCATCGCCAGCCTGACCGCATCGGATGAGCTCTCGGCCACCCACGGCACCCGCATGGGCGGCTTCCTGCAGATCCGCAACGAGGTCGCCAACGGCTGGCAGGCGATCTTCGCCAACAAGGTCTCGGTGCAGGAAGGCATCGACGGCATGGTGGAGCGCGGCAACGCCATCCTCCGCCGCTTCGAGGCCACCTATAAGGGAAAGCAGCTGCCCTGATCCGGCAACCGGCTTTCGCGCGCACAGCATTGATCCGGCAACCCTCCCCCTGTCTGGGGGAGGGTTCGCCGTTGCGGCGGGCGTAGGATGGAAAAGCGGGCGCTCTTTTCCAACAAGTGGCTCGGCATGGCGCTGGTCCTGCCGCAGGTGCTGCTGGTCTTCACCTTCTTCTACTGGCCGACCGGCGAGGCGCTCTATTGGGCCTTCACCCTGGAGCGGCCCTGGGGCGGCGGCAACGACTGGGTCGGCTTCGCCAACTTCGCCACCATGCTGGGCGACCCGGTCTACTGGGCCTCGGTGGTGAAGAGCATGGTCTTCGCCTTCGCCACCACCGGCCTCGGCATGGGATTGGCCCTCATCCTGGCGCTGCTGGCGGACCGCGAGCTCCGCGGCTATCGCATCTATCGGACGGCTTTGGTCTGGCCCTATGCGATCGCGGCGCCGGCGCTGGGCTTGGCGTTCCGCTTCATCCTCGCCCCGCAGGCCGGGTTCATGGCCTTCTTGAACCACATCTGGCCGGGAAGCTGGGACCCGGTGCTGAACGGCTTCGACGCGATGATCGCCATCATCATCGCCTATGTCTGGAAGTCGATCGGCTACAACTTCATCTTCTTCCTGGCGGCGCTGCAG
>DATKNM010000387.1:0-6515 GCA_035541335.1 Binatia bacterium | reverse complement strand
GAAGCGCTGGCCTTGTTCAAGGCGCGCAAGCTCTCGCCGGTCGAGCTGATGAAGGCGGTGATCGCGCGCGCCGAGAAGGTGCAGCCGAAGCTGAAGCCCTTCACCTACATGTATTTCGAGGAGGCGCTGGACCTCGCCCGCAAGGCGGAGGCGAAGTACCAGAAATCGGGCACGCGCCTCGGCGCGCTCGAGGGCCTGCCGATCGCGATCAAGGACGAGAGCTACATCAAGGGGAAGCCCACCTCCTTCGGCTCGCTGATCACCAAGGATTTCGTGCCGGAGGTCACCTCGGTCAACAACCAGCGCCTCCTGAAGGCGGGCGCCATCGTTCACGGGCGAACCGCGACGCCGGAATTCTCCTGCGCCTCGGTCACGCATTCCAAGCTCTGGGGCGTCACGCGCAATCCCTGGAATCCGCGCTACACCGTCGGTGGTTCCTCCGGCGGATCGGGCGGTGCGCTGGCGGCGGGCGCCACCAGCCTCGCCATGGGCTCCGACATCGGCGGCTCGATCCGCATCCCGGCCTCGGCCACCGGCGTGGTCGGCTACAAGCCGCCGTATGGCCGCAATCCGGACGATCCGCCGTTCAACCTCGATCCCTATTGCCATACCGGGCCGATGACCCGCTCGGTCGCCGACGCGATCCTGGTGCAGAACGTGATCTGCGGCCCCTCGCCCACCGACATCGCGAGCCTCCGGCCGAAGCTGAAGCTCCCCACGGACTACCAGCCGATCAAGGGCTGGAAGATCGCCTATTCCATGGACCTCACCTGCTTCGAGGTCGACAAGGAAGTGGTCGCCAACACCAAGGCGGCGCTCGAGGTGTTCAAGAGTCTCGGCGCCACGGTGACCGAGGTCGATCTCAAGTGGGGCTATGCCGCGCTCAAGACCGGCATGGATCACCTCGACCACCTGTTCGGCACCTACCTGAACAAGATGGCGAAGAAGCACGCGAAGATCATGACCTATTACGCGCTCGACTTCGCGAAGCAGGCACGGAAGTCCACTGCCGCCGACTTCCTCGGCGCGATGGAAGGCGCCGCGAAGATGTACGAGACCTTCGGCCCGATCATGGAGCAGCATGACGTCTTCATCTGCCCGACCCTCGCCTTGCCCGCCGTCAAGGCCGACTTCCTGGAGACCCGGGAGGAGCTCCGCATCAACGGCAAGCAGTCGAAGCTGCCGGCGGTGCTCGGCTGGTGCATGACCACGCCGTTCAACACGCTGTCGCGGTGCCCGGTCCTGGCGGTGCCGTCGGGTCACGCCAAGAACGGAGTGCCGACCGGAATCCAGATCGTCGGCCGCACCTATAGCGACGCCGACGTGTTCCGCGCCGGGATGGCCTATGAATCGGCGGTCGGCGGCTGGTATCGGGACGCCCAGCACCGGCCGAAGCTCTGATGCGTACCGTCTTCAGCGAGGCGCATCGCCGCCAGGACGGCCACAGCGAGCTGTTCGAAGGCCGCCTGGTGGCGCCCTTCGAGATGCCGCGCCGGGCCGAGATCGTGATCGACCGGGTCCGCACAGTCGGCCTCGGCGAGATCCTGGCGCCGAAGGCGTTCGGCATCGCGCCCGTCGAGCGGATCCACGACGCCGGCTTCGTCGCCTTCCTGCGCAATGCCTGGAGGGACTGGACCGCGACCGGGCGGGAGTTCGACGCCCTCCCGCATGTCTGGCCGGTGCCGGGCCTCATTACGCCCGGCGGCCGCCGCAGGCTTTCCGACAGCATCGACGGCCGGCTCGGCTATTACGCCATCGATGCCGGCACGCCGATCGTCGCCGGGACCTGGGAGGCGATCACCGCCTCGGCCGATGTCGCGCTGACGGCTGAGCAGTTGCTCGCGGAAGGCGCCGTCGGCGCCTTCGCGCTCTGCCGGCCGCCGGGACACCATGCGGGCAGCGACTTCTACGGCGGATATTGCTTCTTCAACAACGCCGCCATCGCCGCCCAAGCCATGCTGGACCGCGGCGCGAAGCGGGTCGCGATCCTCGACGTCGACTACCATCACGGCAACGGCACCCAGGAGATCTTCTACAAGCGCCCCGACGTGCTGACGATCTCGCTGCACGCCGACCCGAAGCAGGAGTTCCCCTACTTCCTCGGCTATGCCGACGAGACCGGCGCCGGAGCAGGCGAAGGCTTCCACCTCAACCTGCCGCTGCCCTGGGGCACAGACTGGAATGGCTATTCCGCGGCGCTCGACCACGCGCTGGCGCGGATCCGGCAATACGGACCGGATGCGGTGGTGGTCTCGCTCGGCCTCGACACCTTCGAAGAGGACCCGATCTCTCGCTTCAAGTTGAAGGCGGACGACTATCCGCGCATGGGCGCCGCCATCGCCGGCCTCGGCCTCCCCACCCTCTTCGTGTTCGAGGGCGGCTATGCGGTCGAGGCGCTCGGCGTCAATGCGGTCAGCGTGCTGACCGGCTTCGAGGGCAAGCGCTAGTTCGTCGTCGTCTTGGCCGGCGTGTCGGCGCTGGTCTGGGTGGCGCCGCCCAGCCGCGCCACGTCGGCGGCGGCGATGTTGTATTCGATGTATTGGCGGTCGCCGGTCGCGATCACGGCGGAGAGCCGCCGCAACGCATCGGCGTTGTTGCCGGCGATCAGCGCCGCCTGTCCGAGATAGAAGTCGCGGTCGAAGGCCTGGGAGCGGCGCTCGTAGTCGCTGCCCTGGTCGGCGCGCTTCTCCAGCGCCGCGAGATCGAGCTGCCCCGCGAAATAGCGGGCGAGAGTCCGTGGCCAGTCGTCATAGCGCGGATCGGCGGCGAAATCGGTGAAGTCCTTCTTCGCCTCCACGATCTTGCCGGCGCGCGCCTTCTCGACGAACAGCAGCAGCTGGATGAAGGGCTCACCCGGGTCGAGCGACACCGCCTTGGCATAGTCGTCGATCGCGGAATCGTGGTCGCCCATGATCTCGTAGGCACTGGCGCGGCCGCCCAGCACGTAGGAAGCCTTGTCGTCGTATTTCAGCGCCTGGTCGAAGCCTTTCAGCGCGCCTTTGACGTCGCCCTGCTGCAGCAGCACGTAGGCCCGGCCGCTATAGGCCTCGGCGGCCGAGGGCAGCAGCTCGATGGCGTGGTTGAAGTCGTCGAGCGCCTCGGAATCATGGCCGAGCTGGGAGCGGAAGTTGCCGCGGGCGATATAGGAGGACGGCATGTCCGGCTCAAGCGCGACCGCATGGTCGTAGTCCTTGGTGGCATCGATGAATTGGTGCAGCTCGGCATAGGCCGCCCCGCGGGCACGAAGTGCCACGGCGCTCTTCGGCCGCAGCTTCAGCACCGTGCCGTAATCGGTGATCGCCTCGTCGAAGCGACGATCGCGACCCAGCATGTAGGCGCGGTTCAAGGTGAGCTCGGCCGATTCCGGGAACTTCAGCAGCAGCCGGTTGAGATCGGCGATCGCCATGTCGAGGTCGTGCTTGCCGTTGTCGTCCCGATCGGAAAGACTCTGGCTGCGCGAAAGCAGCGCCGCGGGGTAGTCGGCCCGCAACGCGAGCGCCGCCGAATAGTCTTCGATCGCCGCATCGGTCTTCCCGGCCGAAGCCTGCCAGATGCCCCGGCGCAGCTTGAGCTCCGCGTCCTGGGGTTTGGTCTTCGCTGCCGCTCCGAGATCGGCAATGGCGCCGTCATAGTCGATGTCGTCGCCGGCGCTGTAGCCGGTGTCGAGGCTATGGTTGGCGATGTAGGCGGTGATCGCCGGATCCGGCGGCAGGTACTGGGCGACCCGGTTGATGAAGGCCGAGACCGGCACCGCGCTCGACAGCAGCGTGAAATAGCTGGGATCGTCCGCCGAAAGAATGGTGGTCTCGGAAGTATCCTCGTCCATGCCGTCGAGCAGCATGCTGGAGACGGTGATCGCCATGACCCGCGGCCAGGCGCCGGGCCGCTCGGGCGTCTTCTCCAGGATCGGGCCGCCGGAATTGCCGGGGATGGTGATGCAGTCGTGCTGCCAGCCGGATTCATACATCTGGCCGACGATCCGGCAGGAAGGATCCTCGGTCAGCGCCTCTTCGTCGCGATCCTTCGGCAGGCCGATCTCGATCGCCTCCGGCGTCTCGCCGGCGCGGGTCAGCTCGCGCGTGGAGACCGGCTTCAGCTGCAGATAGCCGTAGCCCGTCGTCGGATCGCCGAGGCAACGGTCGAGCTTCAACAGCACCCAATCCTGCCAGCCGTTCGACTGCATCGCCTTGGCGCGGATCGCAAGGTTGTCGCTTTCGCCGTCGAGATAGTCGCCCCAGACCAGGGGATGCGCCGTGGTGCTCTCGGCGTATTTCTTGCCGCCGACATAGCCGGGACCCTGGTCGCCTTCGCCCACATAGAACGTCGCCTTATCGGCGGTGGTCAGCTTCGCCTTGCCGGCCACGACGTGATAGGCCGTGATGACGTGGCAGGGCGAGACTAGGAATCCCGTCCCGGCTTCCGTCTCCATGCCATACTGGTGCACGACCAGGCCGATGGCCCCATAGAACGTGCCCTTGTCGCGGGACTCCGCCACGCGGTCATCGCTCCCGAACCCGGCGGCGAAGGCGTTTCCCGCGCTGATTGCGGAGAGGGCCAGCACAATAACCCCCAGCAGCAGCACGCCATATGCGGGGAGAGCCGGCCGGCGCGACCGCCGCGAGAGCCTGTCCCGGACCGGCGAGCGACGGGTGGAAGTACAGCGGTTCATCGGACCCCAGTCATCCAGCAGTGTCATTCGGCAACGTGTCGGCTAAGCAACCACAGGTGCGCAGCGGCAGCAAGTCATGACAGGAAAAAATGCAAACTGTTCACATCGCGAAATTTAATCGATTGTTTAGCATTGATTGATCAAGGATTCGTTAGCACTATTGGCCGACAGTTGGACTAACGAGGTCGCCCCCTCGTTGATAGTGCATTCCCGGATGGCGTTCGCAGACCAGGATCCTGTCGCATGACGTCGCTTGTCCCAAAAAGCGATGCCCGCATCCGCGCCGAAGCCCCGAAGAGCCTGCGCTCGCTGGCCGGCGCCTTAACCCTGATCGGGCGGTGGCGCCGTCGTGCCGGATCCGCGGAGAGGGTTGCTTCGACCGCGATCACCGCCGCGATGGTCGGATATGCCGCTGTGGTCGGCCTGCTCTGCCACATGCTTGGCCATGCGATGAACTTCCGGCTCGACCTCTACGTCGGGCCTTTCTATCTCAGCTACCTGCTCTATGGGCTGACCATTTTCGCGATCCTGCGCCTGCGCATGGCGAAGGGCCGGCTCCATGAGCCTCTGCTGTTCTTCAAGGGCGGCTGGCACCCTCGGGATTTCCTCGGCCGCTTCCTCTCCGCCCTGCCGTTCCTGCTGGCGTTTCCGCTGTTCATGTCCGGCTTCACCGGCATGAAGACGCTGCTGAACGAGGTCGTGCCGTTCTCCTGGGACGCCGATCTCTCCGCACTGGGACCGACCCTGCACTTCGGCCGCCATGCCTGGCAGTGGCTCGACATCGAGAGCCCGCTGCTAACCCGGCCGCTGGAAATTCTCTACGCCCTCTGGGGCGTGGTGCTGGTCGCCGTGCCCTTCGCGGTGTCGCTGCGCCGCCCCGGTTGCCCGATCCGCACCCGGTTCCTGGTCAGCTATCTGCTGGTCCTGATCCTGCTCGGCAACGTCGCCGCCGGTATCTTCATGTCCGCCGGCCCGTTCTCGTTCGAGCTGACCGGCGCCCGGCACGATCCCTATGCCGGGCTGTTCGCCTATCTGAACCAGGCCGATCCCAACGGCTCGTTCTCGGCCATCGCCTTCCAGCGCTATCTCTGGGACGCGCATGTCCAGGGCATCACCTATATCGGCACCGGGATCTCCGCCTTCCCCAGCATCCATGTGGCGATGGCGATGCTCTATGTGCTCTTCGCCTGGCAGTTCGGCCGCGCGGCGCGGATCGCCTCCCTGCTGTTCCTCGCCGGGATCATGGTGGGCTCGGTCCATCTCGGCTGGCACTACGCCGTCGATGGCTATGCCGGCTGCCTCGGCGCCGCCGCGATCTACTTCACCGTCGGCTGGATGCAGCAACGCCTCCGGCGGTCCGGCGGCACCCCACGGCGCGAGGCCGCGTACAGCGGAGCCGCCGCCTAGGTCATCGCGTAGATCAAGGGGCGCGTCCGGTCAGGACGCCCGCTCGCGCACCTGCACACCCATTGCCGGCTGCACGGGCATCGCAGGCTTCGGGGGCACCGCAGGCTTCGCCGGCACTGCGGATTTCACAGGCCCTGGCGCTGCCTCGGCGCCCGCCGGCGCTTGCGGCGGCATGGAGCGCGGCGCTGGTGTGTCGGTCACGACGTCGAAGTCATACGCCGCGGCACGAGGTAAGACGCGGGAAAGCGGGGGAGTTCGGGACATGATCGGCCTCCGGGTTGGGAAGCCGCTCGGCCTGTCGGCGTCATTCGTGAAATCGGGACCTGGAGAGAGAACGTCGGGGTCTGAAACGCGAAAGCCGCCTCGGGATCGGGCGGCTTCGGGTTGAGCAACGTGCGTGCGCTTCCTAAACCGCCGGATTGTACCAGCGGTACCAAAA
>DATKNM010000386.1:0-11487 GCA_035541335.1 Binatia bacterium | reverse complement strand
CCTATGAGGTCAAGGACTACACCATGTACGGGCAGTAGGCGGTGTCGCAGCCGCGATTTCCCTGGTCTGTCAAAGCTTAAGCCCCGGTTCCCCTTCCTGGACTTCCCCGCGAGCCCTCTGTTATCGTCCATTGTTTTGCAGCGCGGCAGAACGAAGGCCGACGCGCGGGAGATGGGGCGTTTCGATGGCCGAGGGTCCGGCAAAGAAGTTGGCGGATTGGGAGAAGCTGGCGGCCGCCGAGCTCAAAGGCGCCGCCGCCTCCAGCCTCGACTGGCTGACGCCGGAAGGCCTCAGGGTTAAGCCGCTCTATACCGCAGCCGACCTCGAAGGGCTGGAGACGCTGGGAACCCTGCCCGGCCTGCCGCCCTATACCCGCGGGCCCCGGGCGACCATGTATGCGAACCGGCCCTGGACCATTCGGCAATATGCCGGCTTCTCCACGGCGGAAGAGTCCAACGCCTTCTATCGCGAGAACCTGAAGCGCGGCCAGATGGGCCTCTCGGTCGCCTTCGACCTCGCCACCCATCGCGGCTATGACTCGGATCATCCCCGGGTGGTCGGCGACGTGGGCAAGGCCGGGGTCGCGATCGATTCCGTCGAGGACATGAAGGTCCTGTTCGACGGCATTCCCTTGGATCAGATGTCGGTCTCCATGACCATGAACGGCGCGGTGCTGCCGGTGCTGGCGAGCTTCATCGTCGCCGGCGAGGAGCAGGGCGTGCCGCTGGCGAAGCTCTCCGGCACCATCCAGAACGACATCCTGAAAGAGTTCATGGTGCGGAACACCTATATTTATCCGCCCGCACCCTCGATGCGCATCGTCGCCGACATCATCGAATACACGGCGCAGAAGATGCCGAAGTTCAACTCGATCTCGATCTCCGGCTATCACATGCAGGAGGCGGGGGCGACCGCCGTGCAGGAGCTGGCCTTCACCCTCGCCGACGGCCTCGAATACGTGCGGGCGGCGCTGTCGAAGGGCCTGAAGGTCGACGCCTTCGCGCCGCGGCTCTCGTTCTTCTTCGCGATCGGCATGAACTTCTTCATGGAGGTGGCGAAGCTCCGCGCCGCGCGCTTCCTCTGGGCGAAGCTGATGCGGCAGTTCGATCCTCAGGACCCGCAATCCTCGGCGCTCCGCACCCATTGCCAGACTTCGGGCGTCAGCTTGACCGAGCAGGACCCCTACAACAACGTGATCCGCACCACGATCGAGGCCCTGGCGGCGGTCCTGGGCGGCACCCAGTCGCTGCACACCAACTCCTTCGACGAGGCGATGGCGCTGCCGACCCCCGCCAGCGCCGCGATTGCGCGCGCGACCCAGCTGGTCATCCAGGAGGAGACCGGGATCCCGCATGTCATCGATCCCCTGGGCGGCAGCTACTACGTCGAGCACCTGACCGCGAGCCTCGCCGTAGCCGCAGAGGACCTGATCGCCGAGGTCGAGAGACTGGGCGGGATGACCAAGGCGGTCGAGAGCGGCATGCCGAAGCTCCGCATCGAAGAGGCGGCGGCGCGGCGCCAGGCCCGCATCGACCGCGGCGAAGAGGTGATCGTCGGCGTCAACAAGTACCGGTCCGGCGACCGCGCCGAGATCGACATCCTGGACGTCGACAACGCCAAGGTCCGCGAGAGCCAGATCGCGCGATTAAACCGGGTGAAGGCGAGCCGGGATGCCGGCGCGGTCCAGGCGGCGCTGAACGCGCTTGCGGAAGGTGCGGCGCGAAACACCGGCAATCTGCTGGAGCTCAGCGTCGCGGCGATGCGGGCGCGGGCGACCCTGGGCGAGGTCTCCAGCGCTTTGGAGCAGGTCTACGGCCGGCACAAGGCGGAGATCCGCTCGGTCGCCGGCGTCTATGGCGCCGCCTATCGCGAGGACCCGGATTTCCAGATGATCCAGCGCAAGGTCCAGGACTTCGCCCGCGACGAGGGGCGCCGGCCGCGCCTCCTGGTGGTGAAGCTCGGCCAGGACGGCCATGACCGCGGCGCCAAGATCATCGCCACGGCGTTTGCGGATATCGGCTTCGACGTCGATGTCGGCCCCTTGTTCCAGACGCCGGAAGAGGCGGCGCGGCAGGCGGTCGAGAACGACGTCCATGTGATCGGCGTCTCCTCGCAGGCGGCCGGGCACAGGACCCTGGTGCCGCAGCTGATCGCGGCCCTCAAGGCCAGCGAAGCGGACGATATCCTGGTGGTCGCGGGCGGGGTGATCCCGGCGCAGGACTATGACGCGCTGGCCCAGGCGGGGGTCGCCGCGATCTTCGGTCCCGGCACCAACATCCCGAAGGCGGCGGCGGAGATCCTCGGCCTGATCCACCGACGCCGCAAAGCCGCGGAGTGACCTGCCCGTAGGGCCTGGAGGGGCCACTCCACGGGAGAAAATGGACCCAGACCGACGCGGAAACGTTGCATTCGCGTTTCCCGATGCTTGAATAGTCAACGCCGACGCAGCAAAACGAGCGGCGAATCAACGATCGATCCTTGGCGATCGATGATATGAGGGGGAGGACCCTGGTCCGAGGCACATGAACATCAAGAACCGGACGCATAGCCTGTTCGCCGTCATCGGCGCCGTCGCCAGCCTGGCCTGGGTGGCGCTCTATGGCGGCTACACGCTCTACACCCTGGGCCTCGAAACCCTGCAGTCTCTGCCGCCGGATACGGTCGCCTCGATCGTGTTCGCGATCGTGCTGCCGCCGGTCCTGATCTGGATGGTGCTGGTCTATTGGACCCGCGGCCGCGAGCTCGCGGACCAGACCGACCGGATCAACGCCCATCTCGAACAGCTGACCATTGCCGACGCCAAGGGCACCGAGCGGGTCGAGCAGGTCGCCGGCGCCCTGAAGCGCCAGACCGTCGAGCTCGAGCGCGCCAGCGCCGCCGCGGCCGAGGCGCTCGACCGCATCCGCAAGCAGTTCCAGGACCAGACCAGCGAGCTGGAAAGCGCCGCCAAGGCCGCCGAGGTCCAGGCGGCCGCGATCGACGCCAAGCTCGGCGAGCAGCGCCGCAACATCGGCGAGCTCTCCGACACCGTGGCGCAGCAGAAGCTGCTGCTGGGCGAGGTCGCCACGCAGCAGGCGAAGGCGATCTCCTCCGCCGCCGACGAGGCGGCGCGCCACGTCGCCGCCGCCTTCGACGCCAAGGGCGCGGAGATGGAGGCCGTGGTCGACCGGGTGCTGGAGCACGGCGGCGCGGTCAAGGAAGCGGTCGAGCGCCAGATCGAGGCCCTGCAGGACGAGGCGCGGCGCTCGGCGGAGGAGCTGGAGCGCCAGGCCGAGCAGATCGTGCAGCGGATCGACGCGGTCTCCGAAGGGCATCGCCGCCAGGCCCAGCTGTTCATCGAATCGGCGGAGCGGCAGACCGGCAATGTGGGCAACGCGGTCGAGACCGCCGCCGGCAAGATGGACGGCCTCGCCGACACGCTGGTGCAGCGCCTGATCGAGCGCATGCATCTGGCACAGCAGGCCGCCGCCGAGGTGGAGGCCGACCTGCAGCGCGCGGCACGGGCACGCCTCGGCGAGGCGCATGCCCAGGCCGAGAACCTGGTGAAGGCATTGGAGCAGAAGCTCGCCGCCATCTCCGCCAGCCGCACCCAGGTCATCACCGCCGAGACCGAGCTTCGGGAGGCGCTCGACCGGCAGTCGGAGGCGCTGGCCGAGCACACCCGCGGTGCCCTCGGCAACCTGCACCAGGAGATCACCGCCGAGTTCCACAGCATCTCCGAGGTGGTGCGCGCGACCGAGACGAAGCAGCGCGAGTTCGACCAGGTGCTGGCGCGCCACGTCGATGCGCTCGCCGCCGGAACGACGGAGAACATCCGCGCCCTGGCCACCGCCACCGTCGCCGAGCGCGACCGGCTTGACCAGGCCTTGAAGGAAGCCGAGCAGCGCCACCAGGCGCTGGCCGAGACCATGAATCGCCAGCGCGACACCATGGTCGCGGCGGCCGAGGAGGCCGGCCAGAAGTTCTCGACCGCGCTGAAGCGCCACCAGGAGCTGACCGCCGCCAACGCCACCGCCGTGGTCGCCGACATGATGCGCAAGACCGGCGACGTGCAGCGCGCGATCCGCGACCAGGGCGACGGGATCGTCAACGCGGTCCGTGCGCTCGGCGACGATTTCGGCGGCACGCTCAGCAAGATCCTCGACCAGATCTCCACCGCCACCGAGCGCGCCCAGGCCGACAGCGCGGCGCTGGAACAGACCAGCCGTGCCCAGGTGGAGCGCATGACCCATGCCGCCGATGTCGGCGCGCAGCAGTTCCGCGACGCGCTGGACCGGATGGTCGGCCAGGTGGACAACCTGACGAAGACGCTGGCCGAGAAGGTGATCGAGCACAACAGCGCCGTCACCGGCGTGATGCGCACGGAATCCGAGGAGTTCACCGCCAGCGCCGAGCGCGCGGCGCAGCTCTTCGGCCGGCGCATTTTGGAGCTCACCCGCGCGATCGACGGCGCCAGCAACACGGTCAAGGAACGCACCCAGGGACTGCAGGACCTGGCGGGCGCCCAGGGGGAGCGGCTCGCCGCCGCCGCGGTCGAGGCGGGACAGCAGTTCCGCGCCGAGATCGATCTCCACGAGAAGCGGCTGCTCTCGATCAACGACGCCGCCGCGAACCAGGCGCGCAGCCTCGCGGAGTCGGTCGAAGGGCTGGCCGGTCGGCTGGCCGCCGCTGCCGACGGCGTGGGCGAGCGCTTCGGGCGCCGTCTCGCGGTCGAGCAGGAGGCATTGAACCGGCTCGCGGAAGCCGCCGAGCAGCGAGGGCTCGCCTTCCAGCAGGAGACCACGTCCCAGACCGAGCGCCTCGGCGCCGCCATGGAGGACCTGCTGGCGCGTTTCGCCCAGCGCGTGGCCGAGCTGCGGAGCGAGGTCGACCGCCACGGCGGGCGCCTCGGCGACCAGGCCAACGCCGCCGCCGACCGCCTGAAGGAGCGGATCGAGCTGCAGATCCGTGCCTTGGGCGAGGTCTCCGCCGCGGTCGGCCGCCGCACCGACGAGATCGACCAGCTGATCCGCACCGAGAGCGATCGGTTCGAGGCGGCGAGCAACACGGCCGGCGAGCGCTTCCGCTCGATCTTCGCCGATGAGAGCCTGAAGCTCGGCGAGCGCGCCACCGCCTCGGCGGCGCTCCTCAAGGAGCGGATCGAAGCCGAGATCACCGCCCTGACCGACCTCACGCGCCATGTGGGTTCCCGCGCCGACGAGACCGACCAGCTGCTGCGCGGCAGCAGCGACCGGCTGATCGCCACGGCGAACACGCTCTCTGAAGGCTTCCACGCCACCTTCGGCGCCGAGAGCGAGCGTCTCGACCAGCGTGCCGCGGCGGCGGCGGACCTCCTGAAGCAACGGATCGACGCCCAGATCGGGCATCTCGACAGCCTCAGCGATCTCATCGGCGAGCGGTCGGAGACGACCGAGGCCATGATCAAGAGCGAGAGCGAACGGCTGACGGCGGCGGCCGGCGCCGCCGGCGACCTGTTCCAGGCGGCGCTCAACCGCCAGGCCGAGGCCCTGCGCAGCCTCGCCGGGGAGCTGACCTCGACGACGGAATCCGTCACCGCGCGCACTGCAGAGATCGGCGCCACGGCACACGAGCAGGCCGAGAAGCTGGTCGCGACCGTGGCCGAAGGAGCGGGGCGCTTCGGCGCGGAGGCGCGCAGCCACGCGACCGAGCTCGCGGCGGCCGGCGCGTCGGCGGCGGAGAGCTTCCTCGAACGCATCCGCACGGAGACCGACGCGCTCGCCGCCAGCCTCACCGAGCTGCTGGAGCAGGGCGAGCGGATGGCCTCGACCCATCGCGGCCAGGCGGCGGACCTCGTCGGTGCATCGCAGCAGGCTGGCGAGCGCGCCGAGGAGATGCGCGCGGCACTGGCCGACCAGGCGAAGCAGACCCTCGCCGCCGGCGCGGAGATCGACCGGATCGCGGGCGAGGCCAATCGCGCGCTGCTGGCGCATCTCGCCCAGCTCAGCGAGCGTGTGCCGGTGCTGATGAGCGCGCAGGCCGACGGCATCAGGGCCGCGAGCGATGCGGCGGGTGCCAGCGCCGAAGCCCTGCATCGGTCGCTGCTGGAGCAGAACGCCGATCTCGCCGATGCCCTTGCCAAGACCTCGAACGCCACCCAAGTGGTGAAGGAGGCACTGGCGGCGCAGATCGGGGACATGACGGAGACGGCGCATCGCGTGACCGACGAGGCCCGGGCGATCGGCGCGGTGCTGCGCGGCGAAGTGGAATCACTGGCCCAGGTCACCGGCAACGCCTCCGGCGCCGCTGCCCAGCTCCAGGATGACATGCGCCGGCACGTGACCGAGCTCGACGCCGTCGCCCAGCGCGCCCTCAACGGCGCCGAAGCCCTGCGCCAGAACGTCGAGCACCAGGCCGAGCTGCTGCGTGCCGCCGGCCGCGAAACCGGCGAGCGCTCGGCGCAGCTGGCCGAGCTCTACCACGTCCACGCCCAGCGCCTCGGCGAGGCGAGCTCGGTCGCGACCCACAGCTTGAACGCCAGCGGCCAGACCATGCAGCGCCAGGCCGAGACCCTGCACGCCATGGTGACCGCCGCGACCGAGAGCCAGAAGCAGCTGACCGACGTTCTCGACCGGCGCCTGGAGGTGGTGGGCCAGGCCGGCAAGCAGGGCGAGAAGGAAGTCGTCGCCATCGGACAGGGCCTGTCCGGCATCGCCGAGCTGCTGCGCCGCACCACGTCGGAAAGCGCGCAGCAGGCGGAGCAGGTGATCAAGTCCTTCCGCGAGGGCGGGGAGGCACTGTCGGAGGTCTCGCGCCGGGCCGCGCTGCAGATCTCCGGCGTGAAGCTCGCGGTCAACGAGCAGCTCCAGGAGCTGACCGACATCTCGACCAAGATGACGGCGCTGTCCCAGTCGGTACGCGAGCAGCTGCAGGGCCATGCCCAGGAGCTCGCCAGCGTGGCAGCGACCGCGCGCCAGAGTGCCGGCGCCGCTCGCACCGACACGGCCGAGGTCCAGAAGATCATGGAGATCCAGCTGGCCTCGATCACCGCGGCGACCGCGGAGCTCAAC
Source organism: Binatia bacterium (assembly GCA_035541335.1). Classification (GTDB taxonomy): domain Bacteria; phylum Pseudomonadota; class Alphaproteobacteria; order Dongiales; family Dongiaceae; genus Dongia. The sequence continues at coordinate 4,459 of DATKNM010000386.1, read as the reverse complement.
CGCCAGCTCGGCCTCATCACCGCCGACGTCGATCGCCGCATCCGCGAGATGACCGATGCCTCGATCCGCGCCGTCGCCCGCGCCGGCGGGATCGGCCAGGGTTTCGAGCAGCAGGCGGACAAGCTGACCAAGCTGATCGAAGCCGCCAACGCCAAGGCCGGCGAGCTCGCCGAGAAGTTCCGCGCCCAGAGCACCGAGCTGAACAGCGCCTCGGCGATGGCGGTGGAGCGCATCGGGCAGCTGCGCGACACCCAGAACGTGATCAGCCGCGACGCCTTCCTGAAGGCCGCGACCACCATGATCGACGAGCTGAACGGCGTCGCCGCCAACATCCACGAGCTCTTGGACAGCGAGATCCCGGACGAGATCTGGAAGCGCTATCGCGAGGGCGACCGCTCGATCTTCGCGCGCCGCCTGTTCAAGGCCAAGGACACCTACGTGGTGCCGGCGCTGGAGCAGCGCTACCAGCGCGACGAGCGCTTCCGCGAGCTGGTGGACCGCTACATCCGCCGCTTCGAGAACCTGCTCGGCCAGTCGCAGCAGGTCGATCCTGAAGCGGTGCTCTCCGCCGCCTTCATCACCGCCGATGTCGGCAAGCTCTATCTCATCCTGGCGAAGTCCCTCGGCCGCGCCGTGGAGCATTGATGGCCGGAAGGTCGACGGCAAAGGTCGAGGCGCGCACGCCCGGCACCCTGGGCTCCCTGAAGAGCCTGCTGCCCTATCTCTGGCCCGCGGGCGAGAACGAGCTGAAGCTCCGGGTGGTGCTGGCCTCGGCCTCGCTGGTGGTCGCCAAGCTCGCCAACGTCTACGTGCCGATCGTCTTCAAGCGGATGGTCGATGCCCTCGGCCATCCGGGCACCCTGGTGGCGCTGCCGCTCGGGCTGCTGGCGGCCTATGGCCTGGCGCGGATCATGTCCCAGGCCTTCGCCGAGTTGCGCGACGGCATCTTCGCCAAGGTGGCGCAGCGCGCGATCCGCTCCCTCGCCTTGAAGACCTTCCGCCACCTGCACGCGCTCTCTCTGAGCTTCCATCTCGAGCGCCAGACCGGCGGGCTCAACCGCGCGATCGAACGCGGCGCCAAGGGCATCGAGTTCCTCCTCTCCTTCCTGCTGTTCAACGTGATCCCGACCCTGGTGGAGATCGCCCTGGTCGCCGTCATCCTCTGGACGCTCTACGACTGGCGCTTCGCCGTCGTGACCGTGATCACCATCGGCCTCTACATCTTCTACACGCTCTCGGTCACGGAATGGCGCATCAAGCTCCGGCGCACCATGAACGAGAGCGACCAGTCGGCCAACACCAAGGCGGTGGACAGCCTGCTGAACTTCGAGACGGTGAAGTACTTCAACAACGAGGAGCACGAGGCGCAGCGCTACGACGCGGCCTTGAAGATCTACGAGACCGCGGCGGTCAAGTCGCGCACCTCGCTGGCGGCCCTCAACATCGGCCAGGTGGTGATCATCGCCGTCGGCGCCACGCTGATCATGGCGATGGCGGCGGCGGGCGTGGTCTATGGCGAGGGCGGGCGGCACCTGACGGTGGGCGACGTCGTGCTGGTCAACGCCTACCTGCTGCAGCTCTATCTGCCCTTGAATTTCCTCGGCACGGTCTATCGCGAGATCCGGCAGTCGCTGATCGACATGGAGGCGATGTTCGCGCTGCTCGCCGTCGGCGCGGCGATCGAGGACGCGCCGGACGCAAAGCCGCTGGAAATCCGGGCAGGCGAGGTCCGGTTCGAGAATGTCGCCTTCGGCTATGACGCCAGGCGCCCGATCCTGAAGGGCATCAGCTTCACCGTCGGCCCGGGCCGGACGCTCGCCATCGTCGGCCCGTCGGGCGCCGGCAAGTCCACGATCTCGCGGCTGCTGTTCCGCTTCTACGACGTCAATGCCGGCCGCATCCTGATCGACGACCAGGACATCCGCCAGGTCACGCAGAGGTCGCTCCGCGCCGGGATCGGCATCGTCCCGCAGGACACCGTCCTCTTCAACGACACCGTTGAATACAACATCGGCTACGGCCGGCCCGGCGCTGCCCGCGCCGAGATCGAGAACGCCGCGCATCTCGCCCATATCCACGATTTCGTCGCCGGTCTGCCCGACGGCTACCAGACCAAGGTCGGCGAGCGGGGCTTGAAGCTCTCCGGCGGCGAGAAGCAGCGCGTCGCGATCGCCCGCACCATCCTGAAGTCGCCGCCGATCCTGCTGTTCGACGAGGCAACCTCCGCCTTGGACTCGCGCACCGAGCGCGAGATCCAGTCGAACCTGATGGAGATCTCGCGGCGGCGCACGACGCTGATCATCGCCCACCGTCTCTCGACGGTGATCCACGCCGACGAGATCATCGTTCTCGAGGACGGCCGCATCGTCGAACGCGGACGCCACGAGGCGCTGCTGGAGATGAACGGCCGCTACGCCGCCATGTGGCGCCGCCAGCAGCAGGCGATCGAGCTGCCCGACGCGGACGCCGACGCCTCGCCGCCGAAGGCCGCGGTGCCGGCCTCGTGACAACGCCAGCGGCGCCCCTCGCCGAACGCGTGGCCGCCGGCGATCGCCGGGCCCTGGCGCGCGCCATCACGCTGGTGGAGTCGACCCGCGCCGATCATCGGGCGGAGGCGGAGGCGTTGCTGGAGGCGCTGCTGCCGCGGACTGGCGGCGCGCTCCGGATCGGCATCTCCGGCGCACCCGGCGTCGGCAAATCGACCTTCATCGAAGCCTTCGGCCTGGCGCTGATCGCCGAGGGGAAGCGGCCGGCGGTGCTCGCCGTCGATCCTTCGTCTCGGGTCTCCGGCGGCTCGATCCTCGGCGACAAGACGCGCATGGCCGAGCTTGCCAGGCACAAGGCGGCGTTCATCCGTCCCTCGCCTTCGGGCTTCGGACAGGATGGGCTCGGATTCGGCGGCGTCGCGCGCCGCAGCCGCGAGGCGCTGCTGGTCTGCGAGGCCGCCGGCTTCGACCCGATCATCGTCGAGACGGTGGGCGTCGGGCAGTCGGAGACCGCGGTCTCCGAGATGACCGACATGTTCCTGCTGCTGCTGATGCCGGCGGGCGGCGACGATCTTCAGGGGATCAAGCGCGGCATCATGGAGCTCGCCGATCTCCTCATCGTCAACAAATCGGACGGCGCGCTGGAAGCAACGGCCGGGCGCACCGCCGCCGATTACGCCCATGCGCTGCGCCTGATGCAGCCGCGCCATCGCGCCTGGTCGGCCGAGGTCCTGCGCTGCTCTGCGCTCAACGGCACCGGCATTGCCGCAATCATCGAGAAGGTCGAGGCCTTTCGCGCGGCGCTTACGAAGTCGGGCGAGCTCGTCGGCCATCGCCGCGAGCAGGCGACCCTCTGGTTCCACCGCGAACTCGCGCTGACCACGATGGAGCGGATGGCGGAAGATCCCGACCTTTCGAAGACTCTCGTCGGCCTCGAGAAGAAGGTGGCGAAGGGCGCGATCGGTCCGGGCGCCGCCGCGCGCCAGATCGTCGATCTACTCCTCGATGAGAAGAAACTCCGATAATTGTGCGACAAATCATCCGCGAAATCGGCCATTTAGGTTCAAAGTCCGCTCGATATTAATTCCCGGCTAACCCTCGGCGGGTAAGACTCCTGCAGTTTTGCGCAGCGTTTCTTTCTTATCGTTCTAGCCGAGGAGTCGATCCATGAAGCGTGGACTTGGTGTGGCCGGCAAGCTCGCGGTGGCGATCTCGCTGTTCATCGTGCCGGTCGCGGTTCTGCTTTACCTGCTTTATGTCTCGCAGCAGGTCGCGATCGACTTCGGCGAGAAGGAGATCGTCGGCAACGACTATCTGACCGCCCTGCGCCCGGTGCAGGCGACGCTGGTGGATCCGGCGTCGAAGCTCGATCCCGCGGCGCTGAAGGCGGCGATCTCGGCGGCGGAGAGCCAGTTCGGCGCCGACATGGGCTCGTCCGACCAGGCCAAGGCAGCGGTGGACGCGCTCGACGGCAAGGACCCGCGCGACACGACGGCGTTGCGTGCGCTGATCTATCAGGTCGGCAACAATTCGAACCTCATCCTCGATCCCGATCTCGACAGCTACTACGTGATGGACCTCGTCCTGCTGCGGCTGCCGGATCTGCTCGATTCCGTGCACAAGACCGCGCAATACGCCAATGACAAGGCCGGCGCCGACAAGCTCGAGATGAAGGACATGGCGGCCTTCCTGCAGCTGATCGGCAGCCTGCAATCCACTATCGACGTCGCCAAGGCTTCGCTGGGCTCGGCCTATGACGGCAACAAGAACGGCAACCAGCCGCGCGACCTCAAGGATCGGATCGATCCCTCAGCGCAGGCGATGTTCGGCGGGCTCGGCAAGCTGATCGACGCCTTCAATGCCTCGGCGCTGGCCGGGGGCGCGACGCCTCTCGTCAAGGGCGGCTTCGACGCCGACGAGACCGCGGCGCGTCAGGCGGTCCTCGCCTTTTCCGAACAGGCCGGCACCGCGAT
>DATKNM010000385.1:0-4484 GCA_035541335.1 Binatia bacterium | reverse complement strand
TACCACCAGGCCGATCTCGCCGGGCTCGCCGGCGTCGAGGGCCTGATCGCCGCCGGCCGCGATCGCCTCGGCGGCATCGATATCCTGGTCAACAACGCCGTGACCCGGCATTTCGCGCGGGTCGAGGAGTTCCCGACCGAGAAGTGGGACCATGCCCTGGCGGTCAATTTGTCCGCCGCCTTCCACGCGATCCGCCTCACCCTGCCGGGCATGCGGGTGCGGAAATGGGGACGGATCATCAACATGTCCTCGGTCTACAGCTCCTTCGCCATCGCCAACCGCATCGACTACGTCACCACCAAGACCGCGCTCATCGGCATGACCCGCGTGGTCGCGCTGGAAAACCTCGACCTCGACATCACCTGCAATGCGGTCTGCCCCGGCGCCATCCACACGCCGTACAGTGAAGCGAAGATCCTCGACCTGATGAAGGCCGAGGGAATCGACCGCGAGGCGGCGGAGCGGAAATTCCTCGAAGTGCGCCAGCCGACCGGGCGCTTCATCGCCGCCGAGGGCGTTGCCGACCTGGTGGTCTTCCTCTGCGGCCCGAATGCCCGCGACATCACGGGCTCGACCATGCCGATCGATGCCGGCTGGACCGCGAGCTGAGGAGGCGATGGCGATGCGCGGTCTCTCCGAACGCAATGGCCGGAAGCTGGCGGACCGGTTCTCTGAGCCGCCCGCTCTCCCGCTCGCCGACGCGGCTCCCGGCGTGCCACCGCCCGACTGCATCGCACAGATCGATGACGCCACCGCCGCCTATGTGGCCAAGATGCGCGCGCCGTTCGAGGGTCTGCGCCAGGCCGAAGCACAGCTCGCCGGTCTCCTGGTGCTCGCCGCCGCCACGAATCAGGCGATCGCCGCGCATCCGATGCTCGACATGGCGGCCGACGCCGTAGCGGAAGCCGCGGACGGCATTCGATCGATCACGATCCCGCCGCGCGCCGAGCACCATAACGCGCACGTGCTGCAGGCCCTCGAGGCACTCCGGTTGACGATCGCGGCAGCGCGCCGATGCTTGGTTCGCCGCGATGCGGCCACGATCGATGCCGTCCTGGTGCCGCTGCGGCAGGCGCACCAGCATCTGCTCTGGGCGACCGGCGCGCTCCCGGGATTCGAAGTCGTGGCGCTGTCGCAGGCCTGCTGTGCGCAGTACGCCGCGCCGCGGGATCGACGCGAGAGACGATAACAAGGAACCTTGAAGAACGATGCTCTGGGAAGGAGACCCGCCATGTCCGACTATTCGATCTGGGTGCTGGAATACGGCGCGGTGCCGAATGCCCCGAAGGGCGTCACGGTGCACGGCACCTTCAACCAGGGCACCGTCAAGCTTCCCTATTGCTATGTGGTGATCAAGGGCCGCGGCCATGTGGCGATGGTCGATGTCGGCTACAACAACAAGGACTACGGCAAGGTCATTGCCGACAATTACGGCGTCCAGAACTGGCATGCCCCGGCGCCGGTGCTGGCCGAGGTCGGCGTGAAGCCGGACCAGGTCACCGAGGCTTTCATCACCCACGCCCATTTCGATCACATGGGCAACACCGACGACTTCCCGAAGGCGACCTTCTACGTCCAGGAGCGCGAGATCTCGAAATGGGTCTGGTCGCTCTCGCTCAATCGCAAGTTCCGCTGGCTGAATGCCGCGACCGATCCCGGCGACATCATGCGCACCGTCGATCTGGCGCGGCAGGGCCGGTTGGTCAGCGTGCAGGGCGATCGCGCGGATGTCATCCCTGGTGTCGACCTGCATGAGGCCTTCGACACCCACACCTGGGGCTCGATGTACGTCAACGTACGCAACGACGGACGCACGGGCAGCGACGATTGCTGGGTGTTCGCCGGCGATCTCATCTACAGCTATGCCAATCTCGAAGGCTACGACCCCGACGATCCGCAATACATCCCGATCGGCCTCGCCACCGGCAGCCAGACCAACGCCATGCTGAAGATCGAGGAGATGATCGACCTGGCCCATGGCCAGGTGAAGCGGGTGATCCCGATCCACGACGAGGCATTGAAGGACATGTTCCCGTCGCGGATCACAGCGAAGGGCTTGCGCGTCACCGAGCTCGCGCTTGCCAAGGGCGAAACCTCGCGGGTGAAGTGAGCGGCGGGGCGAAGGAGAACGGCGATGGCAGGCAGTCGTCTCGGCTTCATCGGCACCGGTCGCATGGGCGGCCACATGGCGGCGCGCCTGCTGGCGGCCGGCCACCATGTTACCGTCTGCGACGGCAATGACGCCGCCGTCGCCCCGCTGGTCGCGCTAGGCGCGAAGCGGGCGAAGACGGCGGCCGAAGTCGCCTCCGACACGGAGGTCGTGTTCGCCAGCCTGCCGACGCCGGATGTGGTCAAGACCGTGGCGCTCGGCGCCGGCGGCGTGATCGAAGGCGGCAAGGCCAGGACCTTCGTCGATCTCTCGACGACGGGACCGCGCATCGCCGCCGCCGTCAGCGCCGGCTTGGCCGCGAGGAATATCGTCGCCGTGGACGCACCGGTCAGCGGCGGCATGGCGGGGGCGAAGAACGGCACCCTTGCCGTGATGGTGTCATGCCCCAAGCCGACCTTCGATGCTTTGGAACCGATCCTCAAGGTATTCGGCAAGCTGTTCTTCATTGGCGAGAAGCCCGGCGCGGCCCAGACCATGAAGCTCGTCAACAACCTGCTTGCTGCCTGCTCGCTCGCCATCACCTGCGAGGGCATGGTGATGGGCGCCAAGGCCGGGCTCGACGCCAAGACCATGATCGACGTCCTGAACGTCAGCAGCGGCCGCAGCAGCGCGACGCAGGACAAGTTCCCCCGGGCGATCCTGCCGCGCACCTTCGATTTCGGCTTCGCGACCGGGCTCTCGCACAAGGACGTACGGCTCTGCCTCGACGAGGCCGAGGCGCTCGGCGTGCCGATGATCGTCGGCAGCGCGGTGCGCCAGGTCCTGGCGATCACCAGCGCGCTCTACGGGCCGGATTCCGACTTCACCTCGATGGTGAAATGCGCGGAGCAGTGGGCCGGCACGGAAGTGCGCGGCTAGACTCGGTTGATACCCGTATCATCGCGGCGCTGATCATTGCCCGGACCGGTTGGCCGTCATCCTCTTCGGCGGCACTCATGGGCCGCGAATTTCCAGTCCCTTGGCCGCATTCCGCGATGATCGATCATAACTGATAGTCTGATCGCGGATAAGATACCGGTAACTTTTTCCTTGCCAGCTCCGGGAGCCCATGGGAGAAAAGGGCAAGAAGAAGCTGTTCAGCAGCACGCGCAGCCGGCCGACCGGCCGCTGCACCACCGGGAGGGAGACATCGATGAAGACCGCGATTCTAGGAACCGTCGTTTCCGTGCTCACGGCGCTTGCCGCCGTCGGTCAAGCGAGCGCGGACGAGAAGCCGATCCTGATCGGCCTCATCGCCGGGACGACCGGCGCCTACGGCTCGACCGGCGTCGCCGTCGTCAACGGTGCGCAGCTCGCGGTCGACAAGATCAACGCGGCGGGCGGCGTCATGGGACGCCAGCTGAAGCTCGATGCGCACAACGACAACGCTTCCGCCACCCTGTCCGGCCAGCTCTTCGCGAAGCTGGTGAGCGACGGCGCGGTGGCGATCGCCGGCTCGCCGGACACCGGCCCGACCACCGCCGAGCTCGCCATCCGCCACAAGATCCCGACCATCGGCGTAGTCGATGACGGCGGCCTCACGGTCTACAAGGACGGCCCGACCGGAAAGCCCAACCCGTGGGTCTTCGATTTCGGCCTCAACACCTTTGCCTGGGGCGAGAAGATCGGCGAATACGCGCTGAAGCACTGCCCCGACGGGCTCGCGGTATTGCATGACCCCTCGACCTACGGCGAGGGCGGCAACTTCGGCATCAAGCTCGCCTACGACAAGGCGGGCAAGAAGGTCGCCTACGAGGAGAAGATCACCGAGAACTGGTCGACCGGCGCGACCGCCGCGCTGATGCCCCAGGCGACGGCGATCAAGGACAAGGGGATCAAATGCGTCGATGCCTGGCTGACCCCGCAGGACCAGGCGGCGTTCGTCCAGGACCTGCACTCGCTGGGCTATGAGGCGACGGTGTTCGGCAACGACGAGACGGCTTCCGACGATACCTATTCAAAACTCGCCGGCGATCTCGCCAACGGAACGATCACCGCGGCGTTGACGTCCGGTCTGCATCCGAATGACGAGCTCAAGGCGTTCCGTGACGAATACAAGGCGAAGTTCAACGTCGAATCGACGCCGTTCGCCGAGACCAGCTATGACAGCATCATGATGCTGAAGCAGGTCATCGAGAACGCGAAGTCGACCGACGCGAAGGCGCTGCAGGCGGAGTTCAACAAGACCTCCGGTTTCAAGGGCATCAGCGGCACGCTCGGCTTCACCGAGCAGGAGCACATCACCATCACCGCCGATCAGCTCACGTTGATCAAGTACGACGCGGCTTCGAAGAGCTGGGTCGAGGTGACGGACTGATCTCTCGGCCAGGGCGCC
>DATKNM010000384.1:0-6883 GCA_035541335.1 Binatia bacterium | reverse complement strand
GGCGCGAAGCACAGCCAGACGTCCGGTGTCTGGTCCTGGGGCCGGGTCTCCTCGAGCGCCTCCAGCACCAGCCGTCGCTTCGCCGCCTCGGCGATCCGGCCGCGGTATTCGCCGTCGCGCCCGTTGAAGAGCAGCAGCGGGTCGCCGGTTCCACGGCGGAGCACGTTCAGCAGATAGTGTGCCGCGCGCGCATCGGCCGGGAAGCGCGTACCAGGCCGCAATTCCGGCGCGACATGGAGTCGTGGAATCATTCCCGAAGGGTCCCCTCCCCGAAGCGTGCCCCTTGACCAACGGGACCCGCCGTCTATGGTCCGGCCCCATGAAGTCGAGCCCATACCTATGACCGGCGCCACCGACATTCAAGCCGGCGACTGGATCGACCGCATCGCCCCGGATTGGACGCGGCCCTATCTGCGCCTGGCACGAATCGACCGGGCGATCGGGACCTGGCTGTTGCTCTTTCCCGGCTGGTGGTCGCTGACCCTGGCCGCCCCCGCCGGTCAGCTTCCGGACGGCTGGATGATGGTGCTGTTCGGCATCGGCGCCCTGGTGATGCGCGGGGCGGGCTGCACGGTCAACGACATCGTCGATCGCGACATCGACGCCAAGGTAGCGCGCACCGCCGCCCGGCCGTTGGCCTCGGGCCGCCTGAGCTTGAAGCAGGCCGTAGCCTTCCTGGCGGTGCAGGCGGCGATCGGCCTCGCGATCCTGCTGCAACTGGCGCCCCTCGCCATCGAGCTCGGCGTCTTTTCTCTGGCGCTGATCGTCGCCTATCCCTTCATGAAGCGCATCACCTGGTGGCCCCAGGCTTTCCTTGGCCTCACCTTCAACTGGGGAGCGCTGATGGGCTATGCCGCCGTCACCGACCGGCTCGCGGCACCACCGGTCCTGCTCTATGTCGCGGGCTTCTTCTGGACCTTGTTCTACGACACGATCTACGCGCACCAGGACAAGGAGGACGACGCGCTCATCGGCGTCAAATCCTCGGCGCGCCGGCTTGGGGAGAATACGCGGCCGGCGCTCTGCCTGTTCGGCGCGATCATGGTGGCACTCCTGATGGCGGCGGTCGGCCTGGCCGGCCTCGGCTGGGCGGCGAAGCTCGGCGTGATCGGCGTTGCCGCCCATCTCGCCTGGCAGGCTGTCACCTGCGACTTCGACAATCCGAAGGATTGCCTCGCCAAGTTCAAGAGCAATCGCTTCATCGGCTGGATCCTGCTCGCCGGCCTGGTCGTCGCGAAGCTGATGCAGTGAGCGCTCGGCCGACCACGCCCCTCATGACCCCTCCACAGCGGCGCGCCTTCATCGCAGCACAGACCGCGATTGCAGCCCCGCCGCTGACGCCGGAAATCCGCCTCCATCTCGCGACCGAGATCACGCCGATCTGGCAGGCGACCGAGGCGACCCTGGAGGAGAACAATCTGCCGCCACCCTATTGGGCCTTCGCCTGGCCCGGCGGCCAGGCCGTGACCCGGCTGCTGCTCGATCGCCCGGATTGGGTCAAGGGAAAGCGCGTGCTCGACTTCGCCGCCGGCAGCGGCTTGAGCGCGATTGGTGCCGCCATGGCTGGTGCGGCCAGGGTCGAAGCCGCCGAGATCGATGATTTCGCGATCGCGGCGATGCTGCTGAACGCCGAGCTCAACCGGGTCACGATCGAGGTGCTGCGCCATGACATTGTCGGCCGCAGCGAGGGCTGGGATATCGTCGTGGCGGGCGACGTCTGCTACGAGCGGCCGATGGCGGAGCGCGTCATCCCTTGGCTGCGTGGCCTCGCCGGCAACGGCGTCACTGTGCTGATGGGCGATCCTGGGCGTGCCTACCTGCCGGCCCAGGGCCTGGTGGAAGTCGCGCGCTATGCCGTGCCGACCTCGAAGGAGCTCGAGGACCGCGAGCAGCGCGAGACCCGTGTCTTGCGCCTGATGCCTTAGGAGAAGGAATGACCGAATACCGCGTTGCCGATCTCTGGCTCTACCCCGTGCAGTCGCTGCGTGGGCAACGGATGCCGGCACTCGATTTCGTCGAGGGTGGCCCGCGGCTCGACCGCTGGTTCGGCATCCGCGACGTCGAGACGGGAGTCATGGTGGGGGCCTCGATGGCGAAGCGTGCCTGGCTGCCGCTGATCACATGGGACGCGACGGTCGTGACACCAATGGATGCGGCCGAGCCGAAGGTCGAGATCCGCTTTCCCGACGGTGCGTCCGTGGTCAGCGACGATCCCGCCGTCGACCGCGTCCTCTCGGATCGCCTGGGGCGTCCGGTCGAGCTTCGCGGCCGTGACGGCATTAAGGCCGACCGGCGCTACCGCATGGCGTCCTGCCATCTGCTCACCAGCGCCACCTTGAAGCGCCTGCGTGCGAGCCACCCCGAAGGCGATTTCGCGCCGGAGCGGTTTCGCCCCAATGTCGTGCTGGATTGCGGTGATGAGGTCGGCTTCATCGAGCAACCCTGGCTCGGCCGCCACATCGCTGCCGCCTCCGGTCTGGTGCTCCAGGGCACCGAGGACTGCAAGCGCTGTGCCCTCACCACCCGCGCGCAAGGCGATCTGCCCAGCGATCCGAAGATCCTCCACACCGTCATGCTGGAGAACAGCACCAATGCCGGCATCTATGCCCTGGTCGCGGAAGCGGGGCGGATCGCGGTCGGGGACGTCGTATCGGTCGAGTAGAAAACCCCCGCGCCCGGTAAGCGCGGGGGCTCGATTCAATGCCGACTACAGGTTCGGCTGCTTGGTCGTGCGGAGATACGGCTTGATCTTCTTATAGCCCTTCGGGAAGAGCTTGTCCGCGTCGGCGTCGCTGACCGCGGGGACGATGATGCAGTCCTCGCCGTGCTTCCAGTTGACCGGGGTCGCCACCTTGTAGTTCGCGGTCAGCTGCAGCGAGTCGAGGACGCGCAGGATCTCCTCGAAGTTGCGCCCCGTCGAGGCCGGATAGGTGATGATCAGCTTGATCTTCTTGTCGGGGCCGATGATGAACACCGACCGCACGGTCAGCGTGTCGTTGGCGTTCGGATGGATCATGTCATAGAGGTTGGAGACCTTGCGGTCGGGATCGGCCAGGAGCGGGAAATTGAGCGCGTGGCCCTGGGTCTCCTTGATGTCGCCGGCCCAGGACTTGTGGTCCGCCACGGGATCGACCGAGAGCCCGACCACCTTGGTGTTGCGCTTCTCGAACTCCGGCTTCAGCCGCGCCACCTCGCCGAGCTCGGTGGTGCAGACCGGCGTGAAGTCCTTCGGGTGCGAGAACAGGATGCCCCAGCCGTTGCCGAGATAGTCGTGGAACCGGATGCGCCCTTCCGTCGAATCCTGTTCGAAATCGGGCGCGGTGTCGCCAAGTCGCAGGCTCATGCTCTCCTCCTTCTGTCGCCTTGTTTGATGCTTCTTTGAAATCTATCCGCCGGCGGCGCGCAAGCCTGCCGTAGCCGACTCTTCCCGGGCCGGCTTCGCATAATCGCGATCGTGCCGCAGCGACGGTACGGCATCCCGCGCCGCGGCGACCTTCGCAAAATCGATCTCGGCGAGGATGGTTCCCGGCGTCCCGCCGTCGCCCTCGGCCAGGATCTCGCCCCAGGGTGCGACGATCAGCGAATGGCCATAGGTCTTGCGCCCGCCGGCATGGGTGCCGCATTGCGCCGGCGCGAGCACGAAGGCGCCGTTCTCGATCGCCCTGGCGCGCAACAGGACGTGCCAATGCGCCTCGCCGGTCGGCACGGTGAAGGCGGCCGGTATGCTCAGCATCGTGGCGCCAGCCTGGGCGAGGTCGCGATAAAGGTGCGGGAAGCGGAGGTCGTAGCAGACCGTCATCCCGAGCGGCCCCCAGGGCGTCGGCGCGACGACCGCACCTCCGCCGGGGCGGATGGTCGCGGATTCGCGATAGCGCTCGCCGTTGGCAAGATCGACATCGAACAGATGGATCTTGTCGTAGCGCGCGACGATCCGGCCCTGCTCGTCGATCAGGAAGCTGCGATTGGCGAGCCGCCCGTCCTCGACCCGGATCGGCATGGAGCCGACCAACAGCCAGATGCCCAGCTCCTTCGCCAGCGCCGTGAAGCATGGCACGCCGGGGTGCGCCTCCTCGGGCAGCGCCTTCGCCACAGCAAGCTCGCGCTTGGGCTCGATGATGCTGGTATTCTCCGGCGTCAGCACGAACTTCGCGCCTTTGGCGGCGCCGTCGCGGACCAGCGCGGCCGCGGCGTCGAGGTTGGGGCCGATCTCCGGCCCCGCCGTCATCTGAACGACGGCAACCTTCAGTCCGTTCACCGGAGCCTTGTCCTCCTCTGGGCCGGACCCCGGAATGCGAGGCTACTCGGCCGGCTCGGCAAGCAATGGGGCGAGGCCGCCCGCGCGGTCAAGCGCGTAAAGCTCGTCGCTCCCCCCAATATGCCTGTCGTTGATGAAGATCTGCGGTACCGAAGTACGGCCGCCGGCCCGGCGCTGCATCTCCTCGCGCCGCTTGCCGTCCGCCATCACGTCGATCTCCTCGTATTTCACCGCGCGTGCGTCCAACAGGCGCTTCGCCCGGACACAGTACGGGCAGATCATGGTGGTATAGATCTCGACTTTGGCCATTTCACACCGGTTCAGTGGGCTCATGTCCGATTCCCACGGTCAATACTATAGATCGCGCCTCACACCGGCTTTGGCAAGTGGCGGGGATCACCGCGGAAGGTCGCAGGGCTCGTCAATCGGCCTGGATCACCTTGGCCAAAGCGAGCACATCGACGGCCCGGGCGCCGGCCGAAATCAAGGCCTTGGCGGCCGACTCCACCGTAGCCCCGGTGGTAATGACATCGTCGATCAGGAGGACCCGCCGGCCGTCGATCCGGCCCGCATGGCGCCCGGCGACCGTGATGGCGCCCTTCACGTTGCGGAACCGGGCGAGGCGGCCGAGATGTCCCTGGCTTGAGGTGGCACGCCGCCGCTCCAGCGCCTGGGGGTCGACCGGACGCTGCTTCAACCGGCCCAGCGCCTGGGCCAGCAGTCCCGCCTGGTTGAAACGCCGGCTCGCAAGCCGGGTCCAGTGCAGGGGGACCGGCACGATCAGCTCGGCACTTTCAAGAAGCTCGGCGCCCGCCCGAGCCATCCATTGCGCGAAGGCCGGCACGCACTCGGTGCGATCGGCATGCTTGAAGCCGATGATGAGACCGCGGCTTTCGGCGTCGTAGCGGAAGACTGCGCGGGCACGGTCATAGGCCGGTGCCTTCCGAAGGCAGGCACCGCACCGCGTGCCTTGGCCGGCGTCGAAGGCAAACGGTTGGCCGCAGCACGCGCAGCAGGGCGGACCGAGCCAGTCGATTTGCCGCCAACAATCCGGGCAGAGACCGTGGGCCGCGCCCAGGATCTCGCCGCATTTCATGCAGCGCGGCGGCAGGACGGCATCGAGGACCCGGTGCGAGAGGCGCCCCATCAACTCCAGCATGGCCCAGTCTAGCGGGACCGGTGGAGAGTGTGTCAATCGATGAGGTGCAAAGCACGCCGAAGCTGCCATATTGACCGCATGAAGTCGCAGCCCGACCAACCACCCTGCATCTTCGACCGCGCGCTCCTGCGCCGCCGCCGCGACCGCGCCGCCGCGCAAGGGAGCGGCGCCGATCATGACTTCCTGTTCCAAGAGGCCGGCGAGCGCTTGCTGGATCGGCTGGACGACGTGACCAGGCGCTTTCCCCTGGCGCTCGATCTCGGCTGCCGCGACGGCGGCCTCGCGCGGCTGCTCAAGGGACGCGGCGGGATCGAGACCCTGGTGCAGGCCGACCTCTCCGCCGCCATGCTGCGCGGTGCGCGGCGCCATGGTCCGGCGGTGCAGCTCGACGACGAGGCGCTGCCGTTCCGCGCCGCGACCTTCGATCTCATCCTCGCCAATCTCGGCCTGCACTGGGCGAACGATCTGCCGGGCGTGCTCTTGCAGATCCGTCATGTCCTCAAGCCTGACGGCCTCTTCCTGGGCGCGATGTTCGGCGCCGGCACGCTGCAGGAGCTGCGCACCATCTTGATGGAGGCGGAGATCGCCGAGACCGGCGGCGGCAGCGCGCGGGTCTCGCCCTTCGCCGATCTGCGCGATGTGGCGGGGCTGCTGCAGCGAGCCGGCTTCGCCCTGCCGGTCGCCGATCTCGAGACCGTGACCGTCACCTACCCGGATCTGCCGACCCTGTTACAGGACCTCCGCGGGATGGGGGAGAGCAATCTCCTGCTGGCGCGGCTGAAGCGTCCGACCCGGCGCGCGGTTCTGGCGCATGCGGGGGCGCTCTATCGCGACCGGTTCTCCGACGCCGATGGCCGGCTCGTCGCCACCTTCCGCCTCATCTTCCTCACCGGCTGGGCGCCGCATGACTCCCAGCAGCAGCCGGCGCGCCGGGGCAGCGGGAAGATCGACCTCGGAACCGCTCTCGGTGGAGGCCCGTCGCGCCGCGGCGGTTAACGCCAACCGCCGGTGATTGCCATCGGCGCTCGAGGTCTGGCTGTCCCCGGGTCCGAGATTGCTGCGTCACCATTGACGTCGTTGTGAGCGTCGACCCGGCCCTCGGTGACCGAGGTATCGGTGGTGCCGCCCTTCGGCATCGCACCGGTCACGAACCGCAAGGTGCCGACCGAAAGCTTGATCAGCGCGTTGCCCTTGGCCTTGGATGGATCGAATACGAAGTCATCGATCAGCACCGTGGTCTTCGATCCCAGTGAGAGATCGGAGCCGTCGATGAAGCGGACGAGAGCGCCACTCTGATCGAGCGTCTCGATCTGCTCCTGGAACTGCACGCCGTCGCCCTTGCGCTTGACCGCCTCGCTGCCGGCGGGCGGCGTGCCATAGACGGTGCGCCCGACCTGTTCCATGGCCCCGACCTCGACCGTGTCGGCGCGGGCCGCATGGGTCGGCGCAAGTCCGGACACGACGCCGAG
>DATKNM010000383.1:0-2539 GCA_035541335.1 Binatia bacterium | reverse complement strand
CGGCCGCCAGCCATGGGATTCCCGGCCGTGGGATTCCCGGGGCGAGCCTTCGCGAGGGGAAACGTCGCGCGGAAGATCGGGATTGGCTTGCTGCCGGTCCCGGGCCGAGGTCTTGGCATCCATGGTGCTGATCCCGCCGCTCTTTGCTGATGCCGGCGAGGATAGGCGAGGCCGCTTGGCGGATTTGTGACGGATCGGGGTCGGCTCAAGGACATCGGGACTCGTTCATCCTTCTGTCGGATCGCCGACACATTCCCGTCGCGCGGCGCGCGGCTAACTCTCGCTCCCGTCCCCCGAGAGCGGATGCACCCCCGTGAAGAAAGCCGAAGTCCTCCAGCTCCCCTCGATGCCCGCCGCCGGGCCGAGCTATCCGGCCGGCCCCTATCGCTTCGTCAACCGCGAATACATGGTCATCACCTACGAGACCGACGCGGAGACGATCGCCGCGCAATTGCCGGAGCCGCTCACGCCGCTCGACCGGCCGCTGGTGCATTACGAATGGATCCGCATGCCGGATTCCACCGGCTTCGGCAGCTATACGGAATCCGGCTTGGTCATCCCCTGTCGCTTGAACGGCGAGGACGTGAACTTCGTCAGCCAGATGTATCTCGACGACGATCCGCCGATCGTCGCGGGCCGCGAGATCTGGGGCTTCCCGAAGAAATACGCGCATCCGAAGCTGGAGATCGTCAAGGACACGTTGACCGGCACATTGGAATATGCGGGCCAGCTCGTCGCCATGGGCACCATGGGCTACAAGCACGAGAGCATGGCGGGCAACGGCGAGAAGACGACGGCCACGCTCTCCAAGACCCAGGTCAACCTGAAGCTCATCCCCGGCGTCGATGGCCGGCCGGAGATCTGCCAACTCGTCGCCTACAACCTCACAGACATCACGGTCAAAGGCTCCTGGATGGGTCCGGCGCGCCTCCACCTCATTCCGCACGTCAACGCGCCGGTCGCCGATCTCCCGGTGCGCCGCATGATCGGCGCGCACCATTTCATCGCCGACCTGACGCTGCCCTATGGCCGCGTGGTCTTTGACTATAATCGCGATTCGTAGAATCCGAGATTCGTAGGATTCGAGTCGAACGCCTGTAACAGTGATGTGATGCCCTGCGGCCAGAAGAAACCGCAGGAGGCAGATCATGACGAACGCGAGCGCGACCCTCTCGCCGGCCACCCCCGCCGCCGACCGGCCGAAGCTGGATAAGAAGCTGCACCCCGCCACCCTGATCCTCTTCGTCGGCTTGGTCGCGGCGGGGCTGCTCTACACGGTCTATAGTCTCTATGCCGATGTCAGCGAGACCGGCGCGCCGGCGCGCACCGTTCTCCCCTTTATCCTGCTCGGCGTGGCGCTCCTGGTGGCGCTCGGCTTCGAATTCGTCAATGGCTTCCACGACACCGCCAATGCGGTTGCGACGGTGATCTATACCCATTCCCTGCCGCCGCATTTTGCCGTGATCTGGTCGGGCTGCTGGAATTTCACCGGCGTGCTGCTTTCGAGCGGCGCCGTCGCCTTCGGCATCCTCTCGCTCCTGCCCGTCGAGCTCATCCTGCAGGTCGGGTCCGATGCCGGCTTCGCCATGGTCTTCGCCCTCCTGATCGCGGCGATCATCTGGAACGTCGGCACCTGGTCTCTGGGCCTGCCGGCCTCGAGCTCGCACACTCTGATCGGATCGATCATCGGCGTCGGCCTTGCAAACCAGCTGATGGCGCCCGCGGGCAGCAGCACCAGCGGCGTCGATTGGGGCCAGGCCCTGAACGTCGGCAAGACCTTGCTGTTCTCGCCGATCATCGGCTTCGTCTGCGCCTTCCTGCTGCTGCTGGCGATGAAGGCGCTGATCCACGCGAAGGCGCTATACGAGGCGCCGAAGGGTGACCAGCCGCCGCCGTTCTGGATCCGCGGCCTGCTGGTCCTGACCTGCACCGGCGTCAGCTTCGCCCATGGCTCCAACGACGGGCAGAAGGGCATGGGCCTCATCATGCTGATCCTGATCGGCACCGTGCCGACCGCCTATGCGTTGAACCGCGCCATGCCGGAGGACCAGGTCACGCAATTCCACGCCGTCGCCCAGGCGACCGAGCAGTCGCTCGGCGCCTATGCGAACGGCGTCGCGGCGCCCGCCGACTTCCGCGAAGGCGTCGCGGCCTATGTCCGCTCCCACGACCTCAAACCCGAGACCGTGCCGTCGCTGATCAAGCTGATCGACCAGACCGGCAGCCAGGTCGCCCAGTACGGCAGCCTGAGCCGGGTGCCGATCGATGCGGTCGATAACGTCCGCAACGACATGTACTTGACCTCGGAGGCGATCCGCCTGATGCAGAAGGCGGGCAGCCCGGCCTTCGATGCCGACACGCTGAAGAACCTCACCGCCTATAAGAAGGACCTCGACGGCGCTACCAAGTTCATCCCGCTGTGGGTCAAGGTCGCCGTTGCGATCGCGCTCGGCCTCGGCACGATGGTCGGCTGGCGCCGCATCGTCGTCACCGTCGGCGAGAAGATCGGCAAGACCCACATGACCTACGCGCAAGGCGG
>DATKNM010000382.1:0-3388 GCA_035541335.1 Binatia bacterium | reverse complement strand
CGGTCACATCGTTCGCGGCTTGCGAGACGAGGAATGTGGTGGGCTTCATGCGCGCTGCCGTCCTTGCTGCTCTTCAACGCTTCTGATGGCGTAGAGATAGTCGGGGTCGCGGCGCCAGCGGCCGATCACCGTGGCGGCGCTTCCGTGGTTGATCCGGTCGAAGAATTCGAGCGCCCGGCCGAGATCGACCGGGTCCATCGCGGCGGCGCCGGGCCGCGCCTTGCGGGTGAGAAGGAAGACGCTGGCGAATTCCTCGCGGCTGAGACCGATCCCGCGCGCGACCACGGCGAGTCCCTGGCCGCCGGCCTCGTAGCAGAGCCGGCGGATCAGCGTGAGGCGCAGGCCCGACATCTCCGCCAGCATCGCCTCGAACAGCGGGATCTCGCCGCGCCGCAGGGTCTGCATCAGCAGGCGTGGCGTGAGCTTGCGGCCGTCGCCCAGGGCGTGGGCGAGCTCCGCCGCGGCGTCGCCGGCGGCGACACCGGGCTCGCGGCGCGCGGCTTCCTCGCGGGCGATCGGCTCCAATTGGTCGTCGAGCGTGTCGGCGTCGATGTTGAAGCGGTCCAGGATCGACTGCCGGATCGCCGCCGAGACAAAGAGGCACATGCGCCGCGCCAGCTCCGGCGGCAGGTCGCGGCGTCGCACCAGCGGCTCCTGGAACTCGTCCACCATCTTCGACTGCTCGACCAGATAGGCCATGGTCGCCCGCGAGATGCGCGCGTCCTGGTTCTCCAGCAACGCGCGAATGACGTCCTTCTCGCCGGATTCGACCAGGGCGTCGGCCACTGCGGTCGAGAGGTCGCGGCGCATGGCGATCGCGAACAGGTGCTGGGTCGAACGGCTGCGGATGATCTCGATGAGGTCGACTTCCTCGAGCACGCTGCTGCGGATCAGGATCGGGCTCGCGATGTCGATCTCGTCGTTGGCCAGCAGCACGGCGAGCTCGCGCGGCGTGCCCGGCGCATCGGCGAGGCGGATCGCCAGCTTGCGGCGGATCTCGCGCGAGACCTCGCGGATCAATTTCTCCAGGATGCCGGTGATGAGCGCGCGCTCCTGCAGCGAGAGCACGGAGCTCCGCTCGAGGAACACATCGCCCATCGCTTCGAACAGCTGTTCTCGTGCCTGGTCCGACTTTTGTCGTGCCAGCGCGATCAACTGCTCCGCATTCAGGGGCTCCAAAGCCATCCCCACCCCGTTCCGGCGACCGCACCCCGAGACTCGCGCGATCCTCGGCCGCCTCACATTTGGATACGGTAACGCTGCAATCTAGTTAATGTCAAACTAATACACGAAGATTCAGCGCTACAGTTTTGATTCCAATGGGGAATTCAGGCTCAATGAAGTATGAATAATCAACATCTCGCGGATGCAAATTAACCCGCCCGCTAACTCTAGCGGTGATTCACTCCGATTCCGTTAACGTGGGGCTTGAGCTGAAACAGTTAGAAGTCGGTGGCCGCCACCAGCTTTTCGACCCGTTCCGCCTTCCAGACGATGGGGTGACCCATGTCCTTGGCGTCGAGGCCGATGGAGCGCGCCGGCTCGCCGACCGCGAGACCTTCCTTCACCTTGAGATCGACGCCTTTGGAAACCGGCGCCGTCGGCAGGTCGTCCAGCGTCTCGCCGACGCCCTGCGCGTGCACCACGCCGTCGAGCACGATCAGCGCCGTCGTGTGGTCCTTGATCGAGACGATCCATTCCGTGCCGCGGGCGGCGCTGGTCACCAGCGACGAACTCACCTGGAAGTTCGATCCTTCGGCCGCCTTGGCGACGCTGCAGCGGACGATGCCGTCGAGCAGCGAGGCGGCGATGTCGCGCTTGGCGCCCTCGAACATGGCCTTGTCGATGTTGAGCTTCGAGTTCTCGCCGAGCGTCATGGTCGAGCCGTCGAGGAATTGCAGCCGGAGGCGTGCTTCCGGCCCGGTGACGACCGCGTCGCCGGACATGATCTTCGTGCCGGCGGCGAGCATCACGTTCTGGCCGCCGCGGGCGACGCGCGCCTGCCCCTGGATCTTCGCGACCTCGCCGACGGCCGCGTCCTCCGCCATGGCGGCGCGCCGGCCGAACAGGGCGTCGAGGCCGATCGCGGCGGCGAGCGCCGTGGTGATGCGCAAAAACGGGCGGCGGCCGAACCGGTGCTCGGGTCGGCCGGAACGTGAGTCGATCGACATCTTCATCTGCCTCTTGGCGCGCGCTGCGGGGACTCCGGATGCGATGATTCCCGCGCGCAGCCGCCGCTTTGTCAAGGCACTGGCCGGCGATCCGGGACCGCGGTCACAGCACCGACGACGCAGAAGCGGTGTGTCCGTGGCTACGCCGCCGACAGACCGGCATCGTGCGGCCCGTCCGGCAGGCGGTGGTCACAGCGGTCGGCGATCGGCGGCCGATGCCGGGTCCAAGGGCGGCGCGAAGTCCCGGCGGTTCCGGCCAACCAGCCCTCGGCGCTGCGCCGAAATCCAGTTTCGGCAGCGGGTTACCAATTTCCTCCGCGTCCGGCACACCCGCACGGTACCCGTCCGCCCGAAGACGATCCGAATTTGTGAACAATCACTGTGGCGTGATCGACATCACTTGTGCAGAGCCCAACATGCATCCACAATTTTATGACGGAAGTTCCAACAATTTTCGCCGGAGGCGATCGGATCCAGAGCTTTTCCCTCTTCATCCAGGGTTTGGCCCCGATAAGAAACTATTCCTTCCACTGGTTCGGGCCGCCCGCCTGAAGGGTTCGTCGAGAACGTCATCGTCACCGCAGCCGGCCGCTGGTGTCGGCCGCAGACATAGGGAGGCGGCGCGACACCCATGGCCACCATCAACGGCACGACCGGCCCGGACAATCTCTTCGGCACCGCCGGCGACGACACAATCACCGGCGGGCAGGGCAACGACCACGCGCATATGGGTGCCGGCAACGACATCTTCGTCTGGAATCCCGGCGACGGCAGCGACGTTGTCGACGGTCAGACCGGCTTCGACACGCTCCTCTTCAACGGCGCCCTCGTCAACGAGGTCGTCTCGATTTCGGCGGCCAAGGCGGGCCATGCCTCGTTCACCCGCGACGTGGCCGCGATCGCCATGAACCTCGACAACGTCGAGGCCATCACCTTCAACGCCCTCGGCGGCGCGGATTCGATCACGGTCAACGATCTCGTCGGCACCGACGTCAAGCGGGTCACTCTCGACCTCGGCGGCGCCGATGGGGATATCGATGTCGTCAATGTCGTCGGCAGCAACGCCGCCAACACCATCAACCTCACGGCGAATGCCGGCCACGTCGTCGTCTCCGGTCTCGCCGAGCAGGTCATCGTCCAGGACACCGAGACCATCGACGCCCTGGTCGTCCGCGGCTCCGGCGGCAACGACAAGATCAATGCCTCGCTCCTTCCCG
>DATKNM010000381.1:0-3385 GCA_035541335.1 Binatia bacterium | reverse complement strand
GGCCGGGTAGTGGAACAGGTTCTCCGGCATCGCCAGCATCGCGGACTGGCCGTGCAGGACGATGGTATGGTCGTCCTTCTTCTCGATCGCATTGGCATCCCAGATCTCGGTGGTCATCTTGGGATTGCCCTTGTCGTCCTTCTGCCCGGTATCCTTGTCCTTCAGCATGAAGCCCTTGAACAGGCCGAGCACGGAGGAGCCGACCGCGGGATCGAGCCAGCGGTTGATGTTCCAGATCACGTGGTCCGCGACCAGCGCGTCGCCGTTCGACCACTTCACGTTCTGCCGGAGATGCAGGGTCCAGGACTTCAGGTCGTCGCTGGCCTCCCACTTCTCGCAGAGGGCGGGGCGGGTGATGTTGTCGCCGCCGGTGCGGGTCAGGTACTCGTTCGCTTGCCGCACGATGTTGGAATCGTAGATCCAGGAGAACGTCGCCGGATCCTTGGTCGACGGCACGCGGGCGCCGATGCGGAGCACGCCGCCCTTCTTGGGCGTTGCGGCCCGCGCCTCGCCCACAACCGGCTCGCCCAGCACCTTGCCGGCGATCGAATAGGCGAGAGGCGCCGACATCCCGAGCAAGGTCACCGTGCGCAAGAAATCGCGTCGATCGATGCGGCGCTGCTCCAGCGCCTCGACCAGACCCGGAATCGCCGGGTGGTGGCGATCGGAATCGTTGCGATAAGCCATTGTTCTTGACCCTCCCTGTTCATTTGAGCGCCCGGGCGGGCTTCGTTGCCCCTGTCCGAGCGCGGTATCCAGCTTAATCCCGCGGACGGCGCTCACAAGGGCCGAAATATACATGAGGAAATGACATATCAAAATGTGCCGATCGAATGGTTCGCCCGCTCGACCGGCAATGCGACTTGATCGGCGTCAGTCCCAGCTGGATCAATCGTTGTCGGTGAGGCCGGCGCCGGCGCCGGCGAGGCGGGATTCGAGGCTGGCCGGCACATAGGTGCGATGGACCCAGTGTTCCAGCCGGAGGCGCAGATGGTCCGCAATTGGTTGCCGTCCCGGGGAGCGCTCGACCTTTCCCATCGCAGGAATTGCGGCCCCGTCCAGCGAGAACACAATTCCTTCCGCTGCTTTCGGGAGACCGATCTCCGCCGTGCACCAGAGGTCGCATCCATGGCAGACGAAGCCAGCGCCGGGCCAGGCAAGGCGGAACCGATGATGCAGCTGCTCCGCCGCCCGCGCGGCGAAGGGCAGGAGCAGCAGCGGCTCCGCCATCCGTCCGAAGCGCAGCGGGTTATCGATGGTGATGGTTCCGGCGAGATCGGAGAGCAGCGGGCCGCAAAGGGCCGGGCTCAATGGACCGGTTCCCGCGGAGACCCAGGTGCCGTCGCGTTCGACCGGCGGCGGCAGCGCGCCTTGCAGCCGCTCCACCTCGGCAAGGCAATCGACGACCGGCGCCGCCCAGTCGAAGCCGTGATCGGCGAGGAAGCGCGCCGCCTGGGCCATCTCCTCGGCGAGGCCCCAGGCAAGGCCGGCGCCCCGCGCCGCCTTCCAGACCATGCTTTCGATCTCGTTCAGGGCGGGCGTCATGCGGCGGGCTCGTTCAAGGCGGCGTAGATCCAGTCGTCCTCGGAATCCGCCGCCAGGGTCTCGGGGAAGGGCGCGCCGGGGAAGAGGCTGATCCGCACCCAGCGATCGGAGCGCGGATCGAACCGGGTCGCGCCGAAGAAAGAGAGCTTGCAGCGCAGTAGGTCGATCGGCCGCACCGCAGCGCCGATCAGGTTGTCGCGCACCTCGGCATAGGGATGCCGGGCCGACATCTGCACCCGCCGCACCACATGGCGATGCTGGGCGTGGCGCAGCAAGAAGATCGCGAGCGCCTCGCCCGGCGTGGCAGTGCCGAGATCGCGATGCAACGCGGCAACGTCGCGGCCGATGGCGAGCGGATGCTCGAGGCCGGCGCCCGGCTCCTGCGCGCGCTCGCCGAGCCGCGGCTCCAGCTTCTCCTCCGAGACATACCAGAATCGTGCCGTCGCCTCGGCGCGGTCGAAATCGATGCCGAGCGCCCAGGCATAGTCGCGCGCGATCACGGCCTTCAGCGCCCCGCAGGTGATCCCGCCGTCGATGCGGAACTCCGCAGCTTCGTCGGTCCACATGCGGTCGGCCAGGAAGTCGACCTCGGCGCCATGGGGCTCCAGCAGCAGCGTCACCGTGTATTCCTGCCCCTCGAGACTGAGGTTCGCCTCCCCCCAGCGATAGACCGCGTCCCAGGGCCGATGCTGCGCGAGGAGGTCCGTGCGCTCCAGCTCCGCCTCGAGCCGGGCGAGGTCCGCCAGCAATGCTGCGACCCGCCGCGCCTGGATGGTATCGACCGTGCGCCACTCGGCGAGGCTGCGCCGGGCGCGGCCGAGCACCTGGCGGAACCGCGCGCGAGTCTCCGGCCGCGCCTCAGGGATTGCGCGGACGATGGCCAGCGCCTCCTCCCGCGCCGCGACCCAGCGGTCGATCAGCAGCGGGTGGCGCACCAGGAAGGGCGCCATGCCGAGGCCGGTCGCATTGCCGACGCCGAAGCGGCGGCGCAGGTCCGGCTCCAGGACAATGGCCGCCGCCGGCGCGCGCATCCGCGCCAGGTGCTCGACCAGGTCGAGTGTGAAGCTGCGGATCAGCCAGACCGTCAGCATCTCGGCGCGGAAGGAGTTGCGGAACTCCGGGCGCTGCTGCAGTTCGTCGCGGTCGGCGATGCCGAACTTGCCGTTGCCATAGACCGCGGTCGTGCGCATCAGATAGCCCACCTCCTCGACCTTGCCGCGGTGGGGCTGGCGGCCGGCGGCAAGGCTTTCCACCACATGCTGGAACAGGCGCACCGAGCGGTTGGCGCGGGAGAGCACGAGGTCGGAGGGCTGGTACCGCCCCGCCTCCTGCTTCGGTACGTTGGCGCCGAGGCGCGCGATCTCCGCCTCGTCCGGGATGCCGTCATAGAGCGCAAAGGTCGCATCCCAGGCCTCCGCGATCACCCGGTCGCTGCGCAGCTCGTCCGGCAGATCGTGGCCGAAGCAGACCAGGCTGTAGAGATGCTCCGGGGTCTTCACCGTATAGACCGCGACGCCGACCCCGCGCGCGTCGATGCGCCAGGTCGGCCGCGCGAAAGCCCAGCCCTCGCGCTTGGCCTGGCGCAGCATGGCGCGCAGGAAGGAGAGCCGGGTCTGGTGGAAGGCGCCGAGGCGCTCCAGCCGCATCACCAGGTCGGGCGGCCGCAATCCCACCGCCGCGACGGTTTCGGCCTCGATCACGCCGCCATCCCGCGGATGCGCTCGAGCAGGGCGGCATCGACCGCGACGCCGGATTCGGCGGCACGCATGCGATTGGCGGCGCGGCGGGCACCGGGAAGATGCGTCCCCGGCTGGTCGGTGATCGCCGCCGCGAGCCGCGC
>DATKNM010000380.1:0-2410 GCA_035541335.1 Binatia bacterium | reverse complement strand
CTCGGCGGCGAGCGGGCCGAGGTCGAGGATGCTGAGGCGGCCATGCCGGAGACCGGCGCGGAAGGACGCGTCGAACGGATCGCCCTCGACCCTGGTCGTGAACGCCAGCATCAGCGGATGGCTGCCCGATGCCTCCGCCAGAGCCTGGAGATGCCCGAGCACCACCGGATCCGCCCAGTGCACGTCCTCGATCAGCAGCAGCGTCGCCTGGGTCGCGGCGGCGCGCGCGGCCAGCCGCGCCAGCACCTCGCTCTTGCCGCGGTTGCGCGCGGCATGGTTCATCGCCTCATAGGTCGCGCGATTGGCCTCCGGCTGCGGCAGGTCGAGGAGATCGCGGAGGTAAGGCCGATCCGCCAGGGGAATATCGGCGGCGTCGAGCATCGCTTCGGCATCCGTCATATCTCCGGAAAGCGCCTCCAGCAGCGCGCGGGCCAGGACCCGTTCGACGCTGCGTTCCCGCGCCGTGCCGAAATCGAGCACGAGCGCCTTCACGGTACGGAAGCCCTGCTGTGCGGCGAGACCCAGGAAGCCGTCGGCGAGGCGCGACTTGCCGATGCCGGGCTCGCCCCGCAACACGATCGCGCCGCCGCTCGCGGTCTCGCGCGCCGACCGGATCAGTGCCGTGAGCTGTGCGAGCTCGCTGCGTCGACCGACCATCGGCCGCGGCGGGGCCTTCGCAGCGGCTTCGGCCTTCCGCGATGTCTCCGTCTTGCCGCCGGTGAGCCGGAATGTCTCGATCGGCGCCACGATGCCCTTGAACGCGATCGTCCCGCGCGGCTCCGCGCGGATGCCGCCCTCGGCCAGCGCCGGCCCGGCGGCCTGATGCACGGCGGCGGAGATCAGCGTCTCCTCAGGGCCGGCCTGCTCCATCAGCCGGGCCGCCAGATTGACCGCATCGCCGATCACGGTATAGGCGGTGTGGCTCGCACTGCCGAGCCCGCTGGCGACGACCTCGCCGGTGGCGATGCCGATATGCACCTTCAGGGGTCGATGCGTCCTGGCGCTGAGCGCCGGCATCGCCGCATGGATCGCGGCGGCCGCCAGGACCGCGCGCTCCGGGTCGTTGCCGTGGGCGATGGGCGCGCCGAACAACGCCATCACCGAATCGCCGATATGCTTGTCGATTCGCCCGCCGAACCGCACCACGATGTCGTCCACCGTTTCGAAGAACTGGGCCAGCAGGCGGTGGGTGTCCTCCGGGTCGAGGCCGGCTGAGAGCGCGGTATAGCCGCTGATATCGACGAACATGATGGTGACCGGGCGAATCTCGCCGGCCGGGGGCGTCTCGGGCCGCTCGGTCGCGGCCGGCCTGGCGGCGCCTGCCTTGAGGTCACGGCCACAGCCGCCGCAGAACCGGTCTTCGGGCGTATTCTCGAAGCCGCAGGCGGGGCAGGCGGCCGGAAGCGGCCCGCCGCAGGCGGTGCAGAACCGCCGTCCGGTGCGGTTCTCGGTGTTGCAGGCGGGACAATGCATGCCGATGCCCCCTGTCAGGATCTCTCCAAGGCCGCCGTCCCCAACCGGGGAAATGGGAGCATGGGCAGGGGCCTTGGTCAATCCGGCCGGTCCTGCTAAGTCAACGGCGGCAAATTCACGTTGTCGGGGTTTCGGGCGCGATGATTGTTTCCTGCGGCGAGGCGCTGATCGATTTCGTGCCGGTCTCGATCGACGGCACCCCGGCCTATCGCCCGTTCCCTGGCGGCTCGCCCTTCAATGTCGCCATCGGCCTCGGCCGCCTCGGGGCGCCGACCGGCTTCTTCAGCCGGCTCTCCACCGATTTCTTCGGCGACCTGCTGGCAAAGACCTTGGCCGGGAACGGCGTCGACGGCCGCTATCTCCGCCGCGCCGCCGACCCCAGCACGCTCGCCTTCGTCAGCCCGCCCTCGGACGGCGAGCCGCAATACGCCTTCTACGCGAGCGGCGCCGCCGACCGCTCGCTGACCGAGCATGATCTGCCGGCCGCCTTCGACGACACTGTGACCTGCCTCCATTTCAGCTTCGGCGCGATTACGCTCGAAACGCAGCCGGCCGCCGGTGCGCTGGAGCGGCTGATGCGGCGCGAGGCGAAGCGCCGGGTCCTGGCGCTCGACCCCAACATCCGCGCCGGCCTGATCCACGACCGCACCGGCTATTGCCGAAAGCTCGAATCCTGGGTGGCGGCGATGGACCTGGTGAAGGTCAGCCGCGCCGATCTCGACTGGCTCTATCCCGGCCGCGATGTGGCGGAGGCGGCCGAAGCCTGGCGCGGCCTCGGCCCGCGTCTTGTCGTCGTGACCCTGGGCGCCGAGGGCGCCATGGCGCTGATGGACGGCCACAAAGTCCTGGTCCCGGGCCGCAGGGTGAAGGTCGTCGACACCGTCGGCGCCGGCGACAGCTTCCATTCCGCCTTGCTCGCCGGATTGAACGAGCGGGG
>DATKNM010000379.1:0-3042 GCA_035541335.1 Binatia bacterium | reverse complement strand
GCCTCTTCGATCTTCTTCAGGGTGCTCATCTCAGTCTTCCTTTCGTCTCACTCTCGAAAGACGCTCAACGCGTCTCGTTCTCTCATAGGCTTCCCAGAGATCGGGTCGCCGCGATTTCGTCGCCGCCTCGGCCTCGGCCAGACGCCAGGCCCTGATCTTCTCGTGGTGTCCGGAGAGCAGCACCTCCGGAACCTTCATGCCCTTCCACTCCGCGGGCCGCGTGTAGTGGGGATATTCCAGCAATCCCCGTTCGAAACTCTCCTCTTCCAGCGTCTCCTCCGCGCCCATGACCCCGGGCAGCAGACGGACGCAGGCATCGATCACCGCGATCGCCGCCGGCTCGCCGCCCGAGAGGACGATGTCGCCGAGGCTGACCTCCAAGAGCCCGCGCGAGGCGATCACCCGCTCGTCGAGCCCCTCGTAGCGGCCGCAGACCAGCACCATGCCCGGTCCCGCGGCCCAGTCCCGGACCAGCGCCTGATCGACGCGCGTCCCGCGCGGGGTCAGATAGATCGTCGGCCCCAGAAAACGTCCATTTGGGCCGTCCCGCGTCGCCGCTTCCAGCGCCGCATCGACCACATCCGGCCGCATCACCATCCCCGGCCCGCCGCCGAACGGCGTGTCATCGACGGTCTTGTGCTTGTCCGTGGCGAAGCTCCGGATGTCGGACGCCTCCAGCCGCCAGATCCCCTGCTCCAGAGCCTTACCCGCGAGGCTTTGCCCCAGCGGGCCCGGAAACATCTCCGGAAACAGGGTCAGCACCCGCGCCGTCCAGACCGGACGCTCAGTCACCTCCTCTTTCCTCGTTCTCTCCAACCGGTGCCGCGCTGAAGAAGTCCGCCGGCAGATCGACCACGATCCGGCCGGCCGCGAGGTCGACGACCGGCACGAAGCGCTCGGCGAAGGGGAGATCGAAATCGCCCTCCGGTCCGCCCGCGATCGCCAGCAGGTCGCCGGCGCCGTGATCCTGAACCGCCGCCACCGTGCCGAGCTTCCGCCCGGCGCGATCCTCGACGCCGAGACCGACCAGATCGCTGGCATAGAACTCGTCCGCGGCCTCGATCGCCGGCAGCGCCTCGCGGGGCGCGTAGAGCCGGCGGCCCTTGAGTGCCTCGGCAGCGTTGCGATCGGCGATGCCGTCGATCCTCGCAACCACGATCGCGTCCTTCGCCGCCTTCGACGCGAGCTTCAGCGCGAACTTGCGCCCGGCCTCGTCGTAGAGCGGACCATAGGCGGCAATCGACAGGGGATCGGCGGTGAAGGACTTCACCTTCACCTCCCCCTTGATGCCGTGCACGCCGGCGATCGCGCCCATCAGGATCATCCGCCCACCTGGTTTGTCAGGGTCTTTCATCTAGAGATGAAAGGGCTCAGCTCGCCGCCGCTTCCGCCGGCTTCTCCGCGGCCTCGGCCGCCGCCTTGGCGCGCTCCTGGGCCTTCGCCTTCGGCTTGTCCTGCTTGGTCTGGGCGTGGCGCTCCGGCGCCTTCATCAGGCCGGCCTTGTGGAAGAAATGCTGCACGCGCTCGGACGGCAGGGCGCCCTTCGAGAGCCAGTACTTGGCGCGCTCGGTGTCGAGCACGACGCGCAGCGGGTCCTCCTTGGTCAGCATCGGGTTGTAGGAGCCGATGCGCTCGACGAACTTGCCGTCGCGGGCGAAGCGGCTCTCCGCCACCACGATCCGGTAGAAGGGGCGCTTCTTCGCGCCGCCGCGGGCCAGACGAATCTTCAATGACATGGTCTTCCGTTCTCCTGTGGAAAGTCTATCTGCGGGATTTCGATTTGGATTTGGCCTTCGCCGCCTTCTTCTTGGCCGCGGCCTTCTTCGCGACCGGCAGATGGCAGCAGGCCTCGATGCGGTGGCCGTCGAGATCGAGCACGAAGGCGCCGTAATAGTTCTCGTGGTACTGCGGGCGCAGGCCCGGCTTGCCGTTGTCGGTGGCGCCGTGCTTCACCGCCGCCTTGTAGAAGGCATCGACCGACTTGCGGTCCGGCGCCACGAAGGCGACGTGCGTGCCGGCGCCCTGGATCGGGCCGGAATATTCCGGCGTGCCGATCCAGAAGGTCGGATGGTCATCAACGCCATAACCCGAGGCTTCGCCGAAGGTCATCCGCAGCTTGAAGCCCAACGGCTTCAGCACGGCTTTATAGAAAGCCTGCGAGCGCTTGAAATCGGAAACGCCGAGCGAGATGTGATCGATCATCGCATTCCCCCAAATCCACCGCCACCCATTCCGCCCATTCCCGGACCGCCCTTCATCAGGGCGGAGAGACCGTGGCGCATCAGGCCCTTCTGGCCGAGCTTCGACACCTGCTTCAGCATCCGCTGCATCTCCTGGTGCTGCTTCAGGAGCTTGTTGATGTCCTGGACCTGGACGCCGGAACCCTTGGCGATGCGGTTCTTGCGCGAGGCCTTGATGAGGTCGGGGTTGCGGCGCTCCTTCGGCGTCATCGAGGAGATGATGGCGAGCGAGCGCTTCACGTGCTTCTCGTCGACCTTGCCCTCGAGCTGCTTCTGCATCTTGCCGATGCCGGGCAGCATACCCATGACGCCGGAAAGCCCGCCCATCTTCTGCAGCTGCTTCAGCTGCGAGGCCATGTCGTCGAGGTCGAACTGGCCCTTCTGCATCTTCCTGGCAAGACGCTCGGCCTCTTCGTGCTCGGTGGTCTCGATCGCCTTCTCGACCAGGCTGACGATGTCGCCCATGCCGAGGATGCGGCCGGCGAGACGGTCGGCGTGGAAGTCCTCGAGCGCATCCAGCTTCTCGCCGGTGCCGAGCAGCTTGATGGGCGCGCCGGCGATGGCGCGCATGGAGAGCGCAGCACCGCCGCGGGCGTCGCCGTCGATGCGGGTCAGCACGATGCCGGTGACGCCGACCTTCTCCTTGAAGGACTTCGCGACCGTGACCGCGTCCTGGCCGGTCATGGCGTCGGCGACCAGCAGGCTCTCATGCGGCTTCACGGCGTCGCGCACCGCCGCGACCTCGGCCATCAGTTCCTCGTCGATGGCGAGACGGCCGGCAGTGTCGAGCAGCACCACGTCG
>DATKNM010000378.1:0-4229 GCA_035541335.1 Binatia bacterium | reverse complement strand
CGGCTGCACGCCGTCCGGCAGATAGACATCGACCCGGCTGCCGAACCGGATGATACCGAAACGCTCCCCCGCCCGCACCCGCTTTCCGGCGGTGAGGTCGCAGTGGATCCGGCGCGCCACCAGGCCGGCGATCTGCACCAGACCGACATCCCGCCCGTCGCCGAGCCGGAGGTGCACCGACTGTCGCTCGTTCTCCTCGCTCGCCTTGTCCAGCGAGGCGTTCAAGAAACGGCCCGGGCGGTGCGCCAGCGCCACCACCTCGGCATCCACCGGGATCCGGTTCACATGCACGTTGAATACGTTCATGAAGACGCTGATCCGCATCAAGGGACGCGAACCCAGTCCATTCGCCCCAAGACCGATTTCCGGCGGGGGCGCTGCCGGCTGGATCATCTGCACGACGCCGTCCGCCGGGCTCACCATCAGGCCCGGCCGGCTCGGCGTGACCCGCTCCGGATCGCGGAAGAAATAGACACACCAGGCGGTCAGCACGACGCCAATCAGTCCCAACGGCGTCCACAGCCACCACAACAGCACCGTGCCCGCGGCAAAGGCGGCGATCAGCGGCCATCCGGCGCGATGGATCGGGGTCAGGACGGTGTCGAGCACGCAAAACCTCTGAATTGCCTGGCGAAACGCACGTTCACGGCCGATATGGGAGCTGCGGCCGGCCCTTCCAATGCCACAGATCGCGCATCCGGTCACCCCGCACCGGCTCCAAGATGCCGCATCAAGTCGTTAATTGCGCTTTACATATCGTTAATCCGAACCGGGTTAGGTTGCCGGTCGCAGAACAGGACCGGCATGCCGTGATTTTGAAAGCTCTTCCCCTGCTGAAATCTCAGCAAGTCCCGCCGGAGGAACCGCGGTTGCGGGTCACCGCCGACGGCACGCTGCAGGTCGGCCGGGCGGACGGGCACATCGAGTTCGGCTTCCGCTATCTCGGTTTCCGGTTCGAAGCCAACACGCGGCCGACCGCCTCCGGAGCCGTCGTTCAGCTCTCCGCCGAGATCGGGCCGCTGCCTTTCTCCGCGGAAGGAGTCGGCGTGCGCCGCTCGACCCTCGCGATCATCGACGCATCGCAGCTGATGGGCGACGCGCGGCTGGTGATCAGCCGCCATCGCTGGGTCTACTGCATCGGCAAGGCGAACCTGCCCGACGAGTGGCAGCCGCAGCACGCGCTCGCCGCCGCGACCCGGCTGGTGCTGGAGGTGAAGCCCTATCTCACGATGCTGGCCGAGGTGCTGCCCAACAAGGCACCCTGGAAGCACTGAGCTCCGGAACCGACACCTAGTCCTTCTTCTTCGGCACCTGGAAGATCTGGCCCGGATAGATCAGATCCGGGTTGTCGATCCGATCCTTGTTGGCCTCGTAGATCACGGTATAGAGCACGCCGTTGCCGTAGGTGCGCCGCGCGATCCGCCACAGGCTGTTCCCGGGCTGCACGATCACGCTGTCGTCCTTCAGCGAGACGATCGAGAAATCGGGCTGCGAGAACGGCACCTTCACCCGCGCCTGCACCTTGCCGCCGCCGTCCACCATGTCGACCCGGAGCTCATGGTCGCCGATCGGCGCCTTCTGCTCCGGCACGAAGGTCCAGCGGCCGTTGCCGTCGGCCTTGGCGGCCCCGAGCGAGATATTGTCCAGATAGATGATGAGATCGCTTCCGGGCAGGGTGTGGCCGCTCAGCATCGCACGCCCGTCCTGGGTGTAGTCGATGGTGTCGAGGCTTAACGGCGGCGCCGGCGTGGCCGCAGGCTGCGCCGAGGAGGCCGTGGCCGGCTGCGCGGAGGCGGCGGAGCTCGGCGCGTTCAGCAGCTGTGTCGGCGCCTCGCCCTGCTTCGGCACCTCGATGGCGAGGGCGCCCGAAGGCCGCGTCACCGGCTGGCCGGCGATGTCCTCGGCCGGCTTCGGCACCACGACGATCACTTCCTTTTCCGATTCCAGCGTCCCGCCCTTATCGTCGGTCGCCTTCAGCGAGAATTTGTGCTGGCCGGGATCGATCGCGGAATCCGGCAGCAGCACCCACTCGCCGCGATCGTCGGCGGTCGCGGAGCCGATCGCGTGTCCCTCGTCGAGCAGCGTGATCTTGGCCCCAGGCGAGGCGCGCCCGGCGACCACCGCGTCGCCGTTCGGATTGACACGGACCACATCGAAGCTTGGCTTGGCCTGGGCTGCCGAGTTCGCCGCGGAAGCGGTTTGCGGATTGGTCGAAGCCTGGGACGGCTGGGCCGTCGGTGCGGTGGAAGGCTGCGTATCGGTCGTGGCCGGAGAGGTTGGCGCAGTCTGGTTGACGGCCGTCGCGGGGTTCTGAGACGGAGTGGCGGTCGCCGGGCTCGGCTGCGTACCCGATGCCGCCGGCGGGTTCGCCGGCTGGCTCTGCGCCGCCGGCTCGTCCACGTCCTGCTTCGAGACCGCGTAGAGCAGGCCCAGGATTGCCGCAACCAGG
The DNA here is from genome assembly GCA_035541335.1 of Binatia bacterium. Classification (GTDB taxonomy): domain Bacteria; phylum Pseudomonadota; class Alphaproteobacteria; order Dongiales; family Dongiaceae; genus Dongia. Next base: position 1,780 of record DATKNM010000378.1, on the reverse strand, counting down.
ACGGCCCCGATGGTTGCGACCAAGGTCAGCCGGTTCATGAACGTCGTCCGATTCGCCTCAACACGGTCTCGTCACACGGTATTCTCAATGTCATCTGCACGCAATCAACGCCCGGAATCCGGGCGGCCGGCGTCCCGCCCGAAACCCCTGCTCCGCCGCGATTTCGCGACGCAATATCCGGTTGACGGCATCGGGAATAGGCCCCAAAAAAGCCGCATTGGAAAGCCCAAATCGCCCCTCCCCACTGGCCACCACGCCCGGACGGAGTGTGTCCAATCTGGGCCAGGATCAGCCAGTTACAGGCCTCTCACTCTCATGCCCCTGATCAAGTCTTTGTGCGTCTATTGCGGCTCCGCCCGCGGCCGCGAGCCCGGCTATGTCGCCGCCGCCCGGGAGCTCGGCCGTGAGCTCGGCCGGCGCCGGATCCGCCTGATCTACGGCGGCGCCCGGATCGGCATGATGGGCGAGGTCGCCGATGCGACCCTGGGCGCCGGCGGCGAGGTGATCGGCATCATCCCCGGTCATCTGCAGGATACCGAGGTCGGCCATGCCGGCATCACCGAGCTGAAGGTGGTGGAAAGCATGCACACCCGGAAGAAGCTGATGTTCGACATGTCCGACGCCTTCGCCGTGCTGCCGGGCGGCTTCGGCACCTTGGACGAGCTCTTCGAGATCATCACCTGGCGGATGCTGAGGCTGCACGACAAGCCGATCGTGGTCGTCAACATCGACGGCTACTGGAACGGCTTCGAGGAGTTGGTGGACCGGGTGATCGACCAGGGCTTCGCGCGCGAGGCGTCGCGGCAGCATTTCTCGGTGGTGAACTCGATCGGACGCCTGTTCGATCTGCTGGCGGAGCCGGCGGACAGCGCCGTGGTCGAGCATCCCGAGCGCATCTGAACGAACGGTATTACACGGAGGAACGGAGCATGGCGAAGATCAAGGTCAAGACGCCGCTGGTGGAGCTCGACGGCGACGAGATGACCAGGATCATCTGGAGCTTCATCAAGCAGAAGCTGATCGTTCCCTATCTCGACATCGACCTCAAATACTACGACCTCGGCATCGAGAAGCGCGACCAGACCTCCGACCAGATCACGGTCGATGCGGCGAACGCGATCAAGCAGTACGGCGTCGGCGTCAAATGCGCGACCATCACGCCGGACGAGGCCCGCGTGAAGGAGTTCAGCCTGAAGCAGATGTGGAAGTCGCCGAACGGCACCATCCGCAACATCCTCGACGGCACCGTGTTCCGCCAGCCGATCATCTGCAAGAACGTGCCGCGGCTGGTGCCGAACTGGACCCAGCCGATCGTGATCGGCCGTCACGCCTTCGGCGACCAGTACCGCGCCACCGACTTCGTCGTGCCCGGCAAGGGCAAGCTCACCGTCAAGTTCGTGCCCGCGGACGGCAGCGCGCCGATCGAGAAGGAGGTGTTCAACTTCCCCGGCGCCGGCGTGGCGCTCTCGATGTACAACCTCGATGACTCGATCCGCGGCTTCGCGCAGGCCTGCTTCAACTATGGCCTCTCGCTCGGCTGGCCGGTCTATCTCTCGACCAAGAACACGATCCTCAAGGCCTATGACGGGCGCTTCAAGGACATCTTCCAGGAGGTCTTCACCCGCGAGTTCGCCGACCGGTTCAAGGCGAAGGGCATCACCTACGAGCACCGCCTGATCGACGACATGGTGGCGGCGGCGCTGAAGTGGTCCGGCGGCTTCGTCTGGGCCTGCAAGAACTACGACGGCGACGTGCAGTCCGACACCGTCGCGCAAGGCTT
>DATKNM010000377.1:0-11543 GCA_035541335.1 Binatia bacterium | reverse complement strand
GCATCGATCGCGGCGATCTCGCGGATCAGGCGGCGAAGCATGGTGTTGCTGGGCGCCTGGAAGGTGCCGTACTCGGACTGCACCACGAAATTGTTCATATAGCCGAAGGTCTGGACCGCGGAGACCACTTGGAAGTGCGGTCCCGACAGCATGTTCGCCGGCAGGATCGCGGCCGCCTGGCGCGGTGCGAAGGTTTCGAGCGGGCTCGAGTCGGCGGTCGCCGGTCCGGCCCCGGCAAGCAGCAGCAGCGCCGCTGCCATCCATGGCGTGATACGGCGCGATGCACGCAATGAACCCTTCGGCAAACGCGCCATGGTCCCCTCCAACCCGCTGTCCGGCCGCCATCCTCATCTGATATCAGTCCTTTAGGCTTTGATCCATCTCAAGGTAAATAGGGCAAGTTTACGAACGTTTTCCAGCGCCGGGGGCTTTAGGGCGTCAGCGTGCCGAGATAAGCGACGATGTCGTCGATTTCCTCGCGCGAGAGGGTGAGGTTCGGCATCGGCGGATGCGGCGCCGCGAGCCAGGCCTTCAGCCAGGAAGCGTCCCCGGCATGGCGCGTCGCGATCGCCTGGAAGGTCGGCGCCGCGTCGTTGCCGTTGCCGGTATCGCCGACCACGTGGCAGGACGTGCACCAGTGCTCGGCCAGGAACTCGCCGGCCTTCGGGTCGGCGGCGTTGGCGGCGCCGCTTCCGGCCATCATCATCAGCAGCAGAGCGGGAGCGACGATGCGTCGTCGTCGAGGCTGGCGAATCTTCCTGGAGCTCTTCAGGCCCATGACGCTGTCTCCCATGCGCGCCGATCATCAACGCGATGAGACGTCCATGCGCCGTCGGCAGCATTGACATCGATCAAAGTCAGGTCAGGCAATGCGGCCGGGGCGTTGCTTATTCGTAGCAGCCCTGCGCCGACGTCCGCAGGGTGGCGAACTGGCGAGGGTCGTGGCCGAACCAGACCGCCGCGCCGGCGCTGATGGCGCGGATGCGCGCGATTGTCCCGAGGTATCCGCTGCGATCTTCCATCCAGCCCGGCAGCACCGGATCGGTCGCGAAATTCTCGGCGCAGTAGAGCGCATCGGAGACGAGGATGATCCGCCCGCTCTCGGGCAGGTCGAGGCGCAAGCCGAGCATGCCGAAGGCATGTCCAGGGCCGAAATTCAGCAGGCGGATGCCGCCGTGTATGTCGCGGTCGCCCTCAGCGGCTCCGACTGCCTGCCAATGAAGGTCGACCTTCATCCACGAGTCGATATCGCGCCAGCAATAGGCGTCGTCCTCTTTCCGGCGATAGGCGGCTTGCGCCGCCGCGAGCTCGTCCGCGTGGACGATGATCGCCGACCTGCGGAAGAACTCGGCGCAGCCGGCATGGTCGCTGTGCAGGTGCGAGAGGACCACATGGCGGAAGTCGTCGGGGCCGAGGCCGAGCTCGGCCAGCCGGTTCGGCAAGGTGCAAGCCGTGCCGCCGAGATGCTGATAGTCGCGCTGGAAGGCCGCCGACCAGCGTCCCTCCGGGCCCATCGCCGCCGGATGGCATCCGGTGTCGAACAGGACGCGCCCCTCGGGATGCTCGATGCAATAGGCGGAGACTGGTACCTCGACCTCATCCGCAAAGAGGGAAGGTCCTTCGCCGACCAGCACCCGCGAGGCGAGGCGCAGTCGCCCGAGGTCGAGCACATGCAGTCGGAGGCGGGTCATTCCTCGGGCGGGACCGCGGCCGCCTGCTGCCGGCGCGCGACCCAGCCGCGGATGATCCGGTCCGAGACCATCGCAACGAGGGCGATCGAGAGGCCGGAGGTGAGGCCGAGGCCGGCATTCGCCTTGCCAAGCGCGATATAGACCTGCTGGCCGAGGTCGCGCGTGCCCACCATGGCCGCGATCACCACCATGGTCAGGGACGCCATGATGGTCTGGTTCAATCCCAGCATCACCACCGGCATGGCGAGCGGCAGCTTCACCTGCAGGAGCAGCTGCGCCGGCGTGCAGCCGCATTGCCGCCCGGCCTCGATGCAGTCGGCCCGCACCTGGCGGATGCCGCTTTCTACATAGCGCATCGGCATGGTGATCACGTAGAGCATGATGGCGATGAGCGCCGTGAGCTCGCCCACCTTGAAGAACATCAGCGCCGGGATCAGGAACACGAATTGCGGCATGGTCTGCAGCGTGTCGTTGATCGGTCGCAGGATCTTCGAGACCGTGTCGCTGTGCGCCGCCCAGATGCCCAGCGCGCCGCCGATGACGAGGCAGAACAGCGCCGCCAGCGCGCAGAGATAGAAGGACTGCATGAACGGCGTCCACAGCCCGAGCACCAGGATGAAGAGGCAGGTGGCCAGCGCGAACAGCGCGACGTTGCGCCCGGCGCAGCTCCAGGCGAGTGCGGTGATGAGCGCGATTCCGGCGGGCCAGGGAAAGTTCCAGGTCCCGAAGAAGAAGACGAGGCCGGCGACGATCATGGCAAAGGCGGGACGCCAGCCGCTTCTCGCGCCGAGCCAGCCCGCGATCACGGCGATGATGGCCGCATAGATCGCGATCACCGTCGGCGTCAGGGCGATGCCCCAGGAGACCGGCGCGACGGCGCCGATCATGCCGATCCGGAGCGGCAGGATGAAGAAGTAGAGCACGGTGTTCTTGAAGGTCTCCAGCGGATCGGCATAGCGCGCCACCAGGCCCAGCACCCATTGGTTCAAGGCTTCGGGGTCGATGATTCCATGGCCGCTCGTGTAGGGCGGGGCGATCGTGAGTCCGCCGGAATTCATCAGCGCGGCGAGGACCAGTAATCCGAACAGTGCGCCCCAGAACCGGCCTGGCGTCAGCCATTCCGGATGCTTGCGCGGCCCCTGTCCGGCGAAGCCCAGGGTGATGCGGTCCATCACCATGGCGAGGAGCGCGATCACCAGGCCGGAGAGCAGGCTCTGGCCGAGGGCGGCCTGGCGCATCGCAGAGAGCACCTCCCAGCCGATATCCTCGAAGCCGCCGATGAAGGAGGCGATGATGACGACGCTGAACGCCGCCATGGTGGTCTGGTTGATGCCGACCAGGATCTGCGGCTTCGCCGCCGGAACCTCGGTCAGCCAGAAGCTCTGCCGCGGCGTGCAGCCGCTCATCACCCCGGATTCGACGATGTCGCTCGGCACCCGCTCGAGGCCGAGCAGGGTGTTCCGCACCATCGGCGGCACGGCATAGATCGCGCTGGCGATCAGGCCGACCACCGGCCCGAAGCCGAACAGCAGCAGCAACGGAATCAGATAGGCGAAGGCCGGCATGGTCTGCATGACGTCGAGCGCGACCTCGATCGTGGCGCGCGCCCGCTTCACCCGGAAGCCGACGACGCCGAGGAAGAAGCCGCCGATGACGGAGATCGGAACGGCAATCAGCACAAGCGCCAGCGTGTTCATGCTCTGGCGCCAGTAGCCGGTCAGGATGAGATAGAGGAAGGCGGCGACCGCGAAGACGGCGAGCGCCCGCCCCCCGGCCCGGAGCGCGACGATCCCCACCATGAGGATCGCCAGCGGCCAGGGGATCCACTGCAGGATGCCCTGGACCGCGATCATCGGTCCGCTCAGCAGCCAGGCGATGCCCCGCGTCACCGGCTGGACGAAGGTAGCGGCGGCGGTGCTGAAGGCGTCGATCCAGCCCGCCAGGGGCGGCACCCAGGCAGCGGGATAGTTCACCGTCCACGGCAGCCGCTCGCGGACCGCAAGGCAGGCGAGCGTGAAGACGAGGACCAGGAGCCAGACGGCGAGGCTGCGGTCGAGCCTGAGGCGCAGCGGCGAGGCTTCGACGAGCTCGGTCATCGCCGTCGTTCTCGGTCGCGGTCCAGCACCGCTAGCACCGACTTCGGGTCGATCGAGCCCAGCACCCTTCCGTCCTTGCCGGCGACGCAGAAGCCGGTCGTTCCCCGGGCCAGCATCGCCAGCAGGTCCTCGATGGTCGCCCCGGGCTCGACCGTCGCCATGTGCGGACCGAGATCGATGCCGTCCGCTGCCGCGACGTCGGCGGCGCGGACCGCGCGCACCAGCGAGATGTCCTCGACGAACTGCGCGACATAATCGTCGGCGGGTGCGCGCAGGATCTCGGTCGGCCGGCCGATCTGGATGATCTCGCCCTGGCGCATGATGGCGATGCGGTCGGCGAGGCGGAATGCCTCCTGGATGTCGTGGGTGATGAAGACGATGGTCTTCGACAGCATCTTCTGCAACCGCAGGAACTCGTCCTGCATCTGCCGGCGGATCAGCGGATCGAGGGCGGAGAACGGCTCGTCCAGGAACCAGAGCGCCGGCCCGACGGCCAGCGAACGCGCGATGCCGACCCGCTGCTGCTGGCCGCCGGAGAGCTGGCTTGGGAAGGAGCGCTCGCGCCCGGCAAGGCCGACGAGTTCGATCATCTCCCGCGCCCGCGCGGTGCGTTCCTTGGCGGAGCGACCCTGCACCCTGAGCGGAAAGGCGACGTTCTCCAGGACCGTCAGGTGCGGCAGCAGGCCGAAATGCTGGAACACCATGCCCATGGCCCGGCGCCGGAGCTCGATCAGGCGCTTCGGGCTCGCGGCCAGCAGGTCCTCGCCGTCCAGCAGGACATGGCCCGCGGTCGGATCGATCAGCCGCGAGAGGCAGCGGACCAGGGTCGACTTGCCCGAGCCCGAGAGGCCCATGATGACGAAGATCTCGCCGGTCCGGACCTCGAAGCTCGCGTCGATGACCGCGGGAAAGTGACCGGTCTTGGTCAGGCGCTCGCGGACCGCCTCCGGGGTGCCGGCGAACGTGTCGCCACCCAGCCTTTCGGCATGGGTGCCATAGACCTTCCAGAGATTCCGGCAAGCGAGCTTGACCGGCGGCCCCACGGCCTGTTCCGACGCGACGCCGCCCGGGTGTGGCGGCGTCGCATGGCTGCGGGTCACGCTCAGGAGCCGGTCGCGGCCTGGACCCAGGGTTGCCAGGTGGCCTGGTTGGCGTCGATCCAGGCCTTCGTGACGGCGTCGAGGTCCTGGCCCTTCTTATCGACTGCCAGCATCATCTGCTGCTGCTGGGCCGCGTCCATCTTGAACGCCTTCAGGAAGGCATAGGCGGCGGGCCACTTGTCCTTGAAGCCCTTCATCAGCACCTTGTGCACTTCCGGCGGATTGATGCAGTGCTCGTTGCTCTGGTCCTTGCAGGGCGGCATCTTCACCCAGTCGACGTCGACCTCCGCCAGCGCATAGTGCGGCGCCCAGAACATCATGAGCAGCGGCTTCTTGGCGGCGGCGGCGGATTCCAGCTCGGCCACCATGGCGCCTTCGGATCCCGCCGGCACCGCGGTCAGCGGCATGTTGTTGTCCTTGGCGATCGTGGCGGCGCGCGAACCCCAGTCGGCGGGGTAGTCGAGGATGCGGCCGTTCGGGAAGGTGTCCGGCGTGCTCAACGCCTGGACGCAGCCGGGCTTCTCCAGCGCGGTCCAGTCGGGCAGGCCGGGGCAGACGTCGGTCATGTATTTGGGATAGATCCAGCCCTCGTTGGTCTTCAGGTCGAGCTGGCCGATGTCGTCGATCTTCCCTTCCTGCAGCACCTTCGGGAAGATGTCGCCGACGTTGTTCATCCAGATTTCCAGGGTCGCGCTCAGCGAGCCGTCGGCGATGCCGGAGAATTGCGGATAGTTTCCGGCGGTCACGTATTCGACCTTGTAGCCCATCTTCTCAAGGATCTGGCCGGCGATGTGGGTCGTCACGTGCTGCCCGGTCCATTCGTTGATCGCGAGCTTGATGGTCTCGTCCTTGGCGCCGAGATCGGCGGCATGGGCTGCAATCGGCCCCGCCGCCACGAGCATGGCGACGAAGGAGCCGGCCGTCAGAAATCGGATCGTCCTGCTGGTCATCATCATTCTCCCTGTTTTTCCGGGCCTTTGGCCCTTGGTCTACGCCGGTATTCCGGATTGCTTGTCAGACTAGCGATCCGGCGGTTCCGCCGGTTCATTCGATTTCCGAATGCCCGATAGAACGATTCAGGTGAGCTTGTATGGACATCAGTCCTGCGCTGCGGAGATCGGCACCGGCGCCGGATTGCCGCCTTCCCGCGCCGTCACCACGTCGCCGAGGCCGGCCGTCAGGATCATGGCGCCGCCGAGGAACTGCTGCCAGGAGAGCGGATCGCCGCTGAGCCAGGCGGCGGTCGCCGCGCCCGCCACGAGCTCCGTCATCAACAGGATGCCGGTCCTGACCGGGCTGATCCGGCGGACGCCCCAATAGAGCAGCAGCTGCGACGGCACCCAGCCGAGCCAGCCGACGCCGATCAGCAGCGGCCAAGCCGTCACGATCACCGAACCGCTCGGGATCGGGTCGCCGCTTACCGCCGCGAACAGCAGCGCCGGTCCGACGCCGCCGAGGAAGAAGGCGACGGTGTTCGCCGCCGCGCCGATGTGCTGGTTGCGCCGGATCCGGATCGTGACCAGCGCCCACAGGAGGCCGGAGGCGAGCGCCATCCAGTCGCCGAGATTGCGCGGGATCGGCCAGCCGCCGTCCGCGCTCAGCATCACGGTCAGGCCGCCGAGGCCGAGGAGGACGCAGCCCATCCGCAGGAGCCCGATCCGCTCGCCCTGCCATAGCCGGGCAATCAGCACGCTCCAGACCGGCGAGAGATAGAAGAGGAAGAGCACGTTGAAGACGCTGGTATGCACATAGGCGTTGGAATAGAGGTTGAAGACCACGCCGTTGACCAATGCGAGGCCGATTAGCGAGCGGCCGTGCCGCCGCAGCTCCTCGCGCGCCGTCAGCGCCAGCGGCGCGGCGAGCGGCAGGCTGACGATGAAGAAGGCGGCGGTCGCCCAGCTGCCGGCCATGCCGAGATGCTGCAGGTGCCGGAGCGGCAGCCAGTAGATCCCCCAGACCGCGCCGCAGAGCGCGACGGCGGCGGATGCGGCCAGCGTGTTTCCCGAATTCTGCGCCATGGTGCCGCCGATCTCGCATCCTCGCCCGGGCCGCCGTTACAGTGCGCACCAGCCGCCATCGACCGGCAGCACGGTGCCGGTGATGAAGGACGATGCATCGGAAGCGAGGAAGATCGCGACGCCGACCACTTCCTCGACCCGGCCGCGCCGGCCCATCGGCGTCATCCTGAGGATCGCCGCCTCGGTCTCCGGATCACGGTCATAGCCTTCCGACCGGGTCATCGCATGCTCGAGATAGCCGGGATTGAAGGCGTTGACGCGGATGTTGCGCGGCGCCCATTCGACCGCCAGGGTGCGCACCATCTGGTCCACGCCGCCCTTGGAGATGTTGTAGGTGATGAGGTCGGGGAACGCGACCAGGCTGGCGTTGGAGGAGGTGACGACGATCGATCCTCCCCCTTGCCGCGCCATCGGCTTCGCCGCCGCCTGGGCGCAATAGAGCGCGCCGCCGACATTGATCCGGAGCGTTTGGTCGAGTTCGTCCGGTGTCGCCCGATCGGCGGGATTGGTCAGGATGATGCCGGCGTTGCAGGCCATGATGTCCAGCCGGCCGAATTCCCCGATCGCGTGCTCGACCAGCCGTTCGCAGGCTTGGGGATCGCTGACGTCGGTCACGATGGAGATCGCCTTGCCGCCCGCCGCGCGAATCTCCATCGCCGCTGCTTCGGCCTCCGCGCCGTGCCGCGAGGTCGTCAGGACCGCAGCGCCCGCTTCGGCCATGCCCTTGGCGATGGCGCGTCCGAGCCCCCGGCCGGAGCCGGTCACCACGGCGACCTTGCCATCGAGGCTGAAGCGGCGGAGCGACATCGGCCGATCCTTCAGTCGCGGTAATCCGGCTCTTCGCGGTCCAGGATCGCCTTCACCTCCCGGAGATGATCCTCGGCGAGATGCGGGTAATCGAGCCATTCCTGCGCGGTCTTGCGCGCGACCGCGTCGGGCACGACCCTGAGCTTCCTGCCGCTGGCATAGGCGGTCATCAGGATCTCTGCCGCACGCTCGAAATAGAACATCTCGTCGAACGCCCAGGCGATGCTGGGTCCCGTGACCGTGATGCCGTGATTGCCCATCATCAGGATCGACTTGTTGCCCAGGAGGCCGGCCAGCCGGTCGCCCTCGGCGTCGTCGAGGGCCATGCCGCCGAAATCGGTGTCGAACGCGATCCGCTCGAAGAAGCGCATGGTGTTCTGCTCGATCGGCGGCATGCTGCTGTCCTCGAGGGTCGAGAGCGCCGTCGTGTTGATGGGATGCAGGTGCAGGATGCAGCGCGCCTGCGGCAGCTCCGCGTGCAGGCGGCCATGGATGAACCAGGCGGTCGGGTCCGGCGCGTCGGGGCGGTCGAGGGTCGACTTGTCCCGGGCGTCGAGCAGCAGCAGGTCGCTCGCCGTCACGCGCGAGAAGTGACGCCCGCGCGGGTTCATCAGGAACTTCGACCCGTCTTTGGAGACGGCTGCGCTCAGATGGTTGGCGACGCCCTCATGCATGCCGATCCGGGCGAACCACCGGAAAACCGCCGCGAGATCGACCCGGGCATTGCGCAGCTCGGCTTCCGGTAGCAGCTCGTCGCCGCGCAGGTCCTTCATGACGGTCATCCCACATCTTCCCTCATCGCTGTGACCCCTCCCATCTGGGGTTGATCCAGACCGGCGCGTCGCTCGGCGGCAGTGGCGGCTTGCCGGCGATCATGTCGGCGGCCTTCTCGGCGATCATGATCGTCGGTGCATTGGTGTTGCCGCTGACGATCGCGGGCATGATCGAGGCATCGACCACCCGCAATCCCTCCAGGCCATGCACCTTGAGCGCGTCATCCACCACCGCCATGGCATCCGTCGTGCGGCCCATCTTGCAAGTCCCGACCGGATGATAGCAGGTCTCGACCGCCTTTCGCAGCCAGGCATCGATCGCGTCCTTGCTGCGCACGTCGGGGCCGGGAAAGAGCTCCCGGCCGCGATAGGGGTCGAGCGCCTTCTGCGCCAGGACCTCGCGCACCAGGTCGACCGCGACGCGGAAATCCTCCCGGTCGCGCGCGCTTTCGAGATAACTGAAGCAGATCGCCGGCGGCGCTTTCGGATCGGCGCACCGGGCCTCGACCTGGCCGCGGCTCTCCGGGCGCAGCAGATCGATATGCACCTGGAAGGAATGCTCGGGACGGGTCTCGACGGTGCCCGGCATCACCGCCAACGGCATGAAGGTGAGCTGCAGGTCGGGATGCTCGACGCCGGCGCGGCTCCGGATGAAGGCGCCGGCCTCGAAGTGGTTGCTCGCCGCCGGTCCCGATTTCGCCAGGAACCATTGGGCGCCGGTCAGCCACTTCCCCGGCGCGCGCGCCTTCTTCGCCAGCGTCACCGGCTGCGTGCAGCCGTATTGCACCACGATGTCGGGATGATCCGCCAGGTTGGCGCCGACGCCCGCGAGGTCGTGCCGGACCGGAATGCCGAGGCGGTGCAGCAGCTCGGCCGGCCCGATGCCGGAGAGCTGCAGCAGCTGCGGGCTGTTGATGGCGCCGCCGCAGAGGATCACCTCACGTTCGGCATGCGCGGTCTCGCGCCGGCCGCCGATGCCATAGGCGACGCCGACCGCGCGCCGCCCTTCGAGCAGCACCTCCAGCACCAGCGCACCGGTGACGATGGTGAGATTGGGCCGGCCGCGGGCGGGATCGAGATAGCCCCGCGCCGTGCTCCAGCGCCGCCCCTGATGCGTGGTGCGATCGCATGGGCCGAAACCCTCCTGCTGCGCGCCGTTGCAATCCGGCGTGTAGGGGTAGCCGGCCTCCTGTCCCGCGGCGATGAAGGCCTGCGCCAGCGGACCGCTTTCGCCGTTGGGCGTCGCCACCCGCAAGGGGCCATCTTCGCCGTGATAGGGATCGCCGCCGCGCGCATTGGCTTCCGCGCGGCGGAAGTAGGGCAGGAGATCGGCGTAACGCCAGCCGCGATTCCCCGCCTGGGCCCAGCCGTCATAGTCGCGGGCATGTCCCCGCACATACATCATGCCGTTGATCGAGGAGGAGCCGCCGAGCACCCGGCCGCGGGGATGGCTCAATCGCCGGTCGTCGAGATGCGGCTCGGGATCGGAGACATAGGCCCAGTTGTAGCGATCGTCGGCCAGCAGCCGCCCCAATCCGGACGGCATTTCGATCTCCCAGGCGCGATCCTGCGGCCCGGCCTCCAGCAGCAGCACGCGCACGCCCGGATCTTCGGTCAGCCGCGCCGCGAGCACGCAGCCCGCGGAGCCGGCGCCGACGATGATGTAGTCGGCGCCGTTCATGCCGTGGTCTGGATCCCGCTGTGGATCGCGCGATAGACCAGGTTGTGGAAGTGATGCACCAGGTGCTCGCTCTCATTGCCGCGCTCGGGATCGATCAGGTAGCGGCCCTGGTCGAAGCCGAAGGAACGCAGGCCCCTCTGCTGGGTGACGTTGAGCTGGATGTCTTCCGGCCCCAGCTTCTCGTTCATCCACTTGATGCAGGACCTGGTCACCGCCGGCATGGGGCGCTCGGGCCCGTAATAGCCGAAGCGCAGCAGAGACTTCTCCGGCTCCAGCGGGATCATGATGAAGGTCCCGCAGATGTCGGCGAAGGGGAAGCAGTAGAAGGTGGTGTTCGGCCAGACGCCGATGTTGAAGAACCAGTCGGTCTGCCACGTTGCCCCGGCGAGCGGCTCGCCATAGGCCGCGGCGACGTTCGCCTTCGGCGGGCCGATATAGGTCCACCACCGGTCGTGCGCCGTCAGTTGATAGCGCTTGAAATCGATCAGCGCCGCCAGCTCCTTGTGGACCGGACCGGAGAGGCCGAAGTGATAGCCCTCGATCGAATTGTCCATGATGACCTTCCAGTTCGCCGGAACGATCACATCGACTTCCTCGATCAGCTTCATCCGGGCGAGGTCGGGCAGGTGGCGCGCCATCTCCGCCTCCGCGCCGGGCGTGATCGAGGCGAGGGGCGCTGCCTTGGGATCGAGATTGATGAAGACGAAGCTCCCCAGGCTCTCGACCCGCACGGCCTTGAGGCCGAAATCGCCCTTGTCGAAATCCGGCAGGCGCTCGGAACGCGGCGCGCTCTTCAACGCTCCGTCGCGGCCGTAGCACCAGGAGTGATAGCCGCAGCGCAGCACCGTGCCGAGCTTACCGCGCCGCTCGTTGAGCAACCGGTTGCCGCGGTGCTGGCAGACGTTGTGGAAGGCGCGGAGCGCGCCGTCGTCCCCGCACATCACCACGACCGACTGGTCGAAGATGTCGAAGGTGACGAAGGCGCCGGGCTCGGCGAGCTCGCTCGCATGGGCGACGCAATGCCAGCCGGGATAGAAGATGCGGTCCCGCTCGGCCCGGAGCACCTCCGGGTCGTAGAAGTAGCGCGCCGGCAGAGTCCGGGCGCGTTCCGCCGGCTCCGGCGACCAGTCGAGCGTCTTGGCGGGTATCATGGGCGCGGTCCTCTGCTTGATCTCGGTCATTTCCATTGACCAACGCTACGGCGGTGCGACAAGATGACTTGATCGAATACGTCAACCGTCCGTCGGATCAGGTCAGAACGGGAATATGGCTGCCGCGCCGCGCAACATCGGGCTCCTGCTCCTGCCGGATTTCTCCTATCTCGGCCTTGGCGCCGCCATCGAGCCGCTGTTCGTCGCCAACTGGCTCGCCGGCGAG
>DATKNM010000376.1:0-5169 GCA_035541335.1 Binatia bacterium | reverse complement strand
CTGGCGGAGGCATCGGGCAGCCATCCGCTGATGCTGGCGTTCACGACCAGGGTCGAGGGCGATCCGTTCGACGCGTCCTTCCGCGCCGGTCTCCGGCATGGCCGCCTCAGCATCCTCGACCTCGGCCCGCTCGCCGCCGAGGAGGCGGAGACCATGGCGCATGCGCTGCGGACGGAGTTCGACGATTTCGCGCGGCGCTGCATCGCCCGGGCCGAGGGCAATCCGCTCTTTCTGGAGCAGCTGCTGCGCGGCGCGGCCGGACCGGACCGGCTGCCGCAGTCGCTGCAATCCGTCGTGCTGGCGCGGCTCGACCAGCTTCCGCCGCGGGACCGCCAGGCGCTGCAGGCGGCCTCGGTCCTGGGCCAGAGCTTCGAGATCGCCGATCTCGCGGCGCTGATCAACCAGCGCGACTACGACCCCGCCGAGCTGCTGCGCCGGCAACTGGTGCGGCCCGAGGGTGGAGGCCTGCTGTTCGCGCACGCTTTGATCCGCGACGGCGCCTATGCCTCGCTCACCCGCGAGCGCCGCGCTGCTCTGCATCAGGCCGCGGCGGCACTCTACAAGGAGCGCGACGCGCCGCTTCATGCCGAGCATCTCGACCGCGCCGAGGATCCCGGCGCCGCCCGCGCCTATCTCGTCGCGGCGGAAGCGGAACATGCCGCCTATCGCGTCGATCGCGCCTTGAAGCTCGCCGAGCGCGGCCTCGCGGTCGCGGCGACCGCGGAGGACAGGGTGGCGCTGGGACTCGCGGTCGGGCGTCTCGGCCTCGACATCGGCCTTGCAAAGCCGGCCCGTGCCGCCTTCGCCCTCGCCGCCGAGGCGGAGACCGTGCGGGAGCGTTGCCGCGGCCTGATCGGCCTCGCCGCCGCCGACCGTATGCTGGCCGACATTCCCCGCGCGATGGCGAGTCTCGATGCCGCGGAGCCCATTGCGGTCGCCCTCGACGATCCGGCGCTGTTGGCGGAGATCTGCTATCTCCGCGGCAACCTGCATTTCGCCCTCGGCCATGCCGATGAATGCCTGGCCGAACACAAGCGCGCCCTCGTGGCGGCGAAACGCGCCGGCGCGCCGGAATGGAAGGCGCGGGCCCGCAGCGGCCTCGGCGATGCCTACTATATGCAGGGTCGGTTCCAGAGCTCGGCGCGGCAGTTCATGCGCGCGGTCGAGATCGCCAAGGAGAACCGCCTGATGCGGATCGTCGGCGTCAACCAGGCGATGGCCGGCAACACCGCCTTCTATTCCATGGAGATCGAGAAGGCGATGGGCATGATCGAGGATTCGCGCCAGCTCGCCGTCGAGATAGGCGACCGCTTCGGACAGATGTTCGCCCATGAGTGCCGGGCCGTCGCCCTCTCGCTGCTGGGGCGCTGGTCGGAGCTCGAGTCGGCGACCCGAAGCGCGCTCGACATGGCCCGCGAGCTCGGCGCGCGGCGCTATGTCTCGATCCTGCTGCCGCTCCTCGCCCAGGTCCGGCATTTCGAGGGCCGGCATGACGAGGCGGAAGCGGCGATCCGCGAGGCGATGACCATCGCCGAGGAGACCGGTCCCGGCTTCTGCGGCGCGATCGTCTGCGGCGTCGCGAGCCTGGTCGAGCGCGATCCCGCGCGCCGGCAGGCCGCGATCACCCGCGGCGAAGCGCTATTGCGCGAGACCGGACTCTCGCACAACCACATCTGGTTCCGCTTCTATGCCATCGAATGGGCGCTGAAGCGCCGCGACTGGGCCGAGGTCGAGCGGCACATCGGCCGCCTCGCCCAGTACACCGCCGCCGAGCCCCTGGCCCACGTCGATCTCATGATCGGACGCGCCCGAGCGCTGATGCGCCAGGCGCGCGACCCCGACGATCTCGTCGCCGTCCGCGAGCTCGAGCGTCTCGCGGCGCTCGCCACCGCGGCCGGTTTCAATCTCGAATTCAAGCTCCCGCCGATGTGATCGCGGGAACAACCGCAGGAAACCCCATATCCCGCCGTAAGACCGCATGGAGGCGGATCCTGGTGCTTGCCGTTCCAGGAGAACAGAGGGTGATCGAAGATTGAAGTGGAGAGCGGAAAAGTGCCGGTTGATCGAAGCCTCGGCGACAACGTGCGCGCGCTCCCCGGCGCCCCATCCTCCCCAGGATCCCCGCCTGCTCCGGGCCAAAAGCCGTCCCGGCGATCGCGATCTTCCGCGCTTGTCGTCGCGCTCTTCGCCCTGATCCCGCTGCTCGCGCTCACTGCGGGCGGTGCCTGGTATTGGCTGCGCAATGTACCTGACGCGCGGTCGAAGTGGGTGACCGCGACGGTGACCCAGGGCGACGTCGAGGACACGATCACCGCTCTCGGCAACCTGCAGCCCAAGGACTACGTCGATGTGGGCGCGCAAGTCTCCGGTCAGCTGAAGCGGATCAGTGTCACGATCGGCCAGCATGTGAAGGCGGGCGATCTCCTGGCCGAGATCGATCCCACCGTGCTCGAGGCGAAGGTGACGGCCGATGCGGCGGCACTCGCCAACCTGCAGGCCCAACTCGTGGATCGCCGCGCGCAACTCGACCTGGCCGCGATCCAGCTGAAGCGGCAGCAGGGCATGATGAAGGACAATGCCACCAGCGACGACGCGCTGCAGACCGCCGACACCGCGGTCCGCTCCGACCGTGCATTGATCGCGGCGCTCCAGGCCCAGATCAAGGAATCGCAGTCCGAGCTCGACGGCGACCAGGCCAATCTCGGCTACACGAAGATCTATGCCCCGATGTCCGGGACCGTGGTCTCCGAAACGGCACGCCAGGGCCAGACCCTCAATGCCAGCCAGACCGCGCCGGTCATCCTCAGGATCGCCGATCTCGCCACCATGACGGTCTGGACCCAGGTCTCCGAGGCCGATGTGTCGCGCCTCAAACTCGGCATGGACGCCTATTTCACCACGCTCGGGGACCAGAGCCACCGCTGGCGCGGCAAGCTGCTGCAGATCCTGCCGACGCCGGACGTGATCAACAACGTCGTGCTCTACCCGGCGCTGTTCGAGGTCGCCAATCCCGACGGCCGGCTGATGGCGCAGATGAGCGCCCAGGTGTTCTTCGTGGTCGCCGCGGTCAAGGATGCGGTGACGGTTCCGATCGCGGCGCTGCGCTCCGTCGATCCCGGCGCGCAGGCCGGAACCGCGACGGCGCCGTCGGGCGCCGACGGCAACGACGCCAAGGAGTACACCGTGCGGGTCATGGATCCGAACGGCCGTACCGAACGCCGCCAGGTCTGGATCGGTGTCATGAACCGGGTCTCGGCCGAGGTGCTGTCCGGCCTCACACCGGGCGAGGTCGTGGTGATCGGCCGTCAGGGCAGCGGTGGGAATGCGACCGCCGGAGACGGCGGCGGCAAGGGAACGCGAAGCTCCGGCAGCGGCCTGAGGCGGCTGCTGTGACCCGGCCGATCGGCATCGCGGCCGCGCTCGGAACGCCGTTGTTCGAGCTCGAGAACGTCACCAAGGTCTACAACCCCGGAAGCGAGCAGCGGGTCGAGGTGCTGCACGGCATCTCCTTGAAGATCCATCGCGGCGAGTTCGTCGCGATCATGGGCCAGTCCGGCTCAGGCAAGACCACGCTGATGAACATCCTCGGCTGCCTCGACCGGCCGACCGGCGGGCACTACCGCATCGCCGGCACCGACGTGGACGGGCTCGATCGCGGCGCGCTCGCCTGGCTGCGGCGCACCGTGTTCGGCTTCGTGTTCCAGAGCTACAACCTGATCGGCACGGCGACCGCCGCCGAGAACGTCGAGATCCCCGCGATCTATGCCGGCATGGACGCGGCCGACCGCCGGCACCGCGCGCTGGACCTGCTGGGCTTCCTCGGTCTTTCCGACCGGACGCACCACCGGCCGAGCCAGCTCTCCGGCGGACAGCAGCAGCGGGTGTCGATCGCCCGCGCGCTGATGAACGGCGGCACCGCGATCCTGGCGGACGAGCCGACCGGCGCGCTCGACAGCCGGAGCGGTGCCGAAGTCCTGCAATTCCTGGAACGCCTCGCCGACCAGGGCCACACCGTGATCATCATCACCCACGATCCCGAGGTCGCGCGCCATGCGCGGCGGCGCATCGAGATCAAGGACGGCGAGATCGTGGCCGACGTGCTCCAGAACTGGAGCGAGGCGAAGGCGCCCGAGGCGCCGCTGGCGCCGTTCGACTTCGTGGACCACCACCATTGGCTGTACGAGCTCGCGGAGACCGTCCGCATGGCGCTCCGCGCGCTCCGGGCCAACCTGCTCCGCACCGTGCTCACCCTGCTGGGGATCGTGATCGGCGTCGGCTCGGTCGTCGCCATGCTCGGCGTCGGCGAGGGCGCGCGCCAGGCCGTGCTGGACCGCATCGGCTCCATGGGCACCGATTTGCTGCTGGTCCGGCCCGGCGCACCGAACCAGCACGGCGTCGGCAACAATATCGCAACCCTCGTGCCGCAGGACGCCGACGCGCTGGCCGGCCTCGACAACGTGCGGGCGGCGGTGCCGGAACTCTCCGGCACGGTGACCGTCCGGTTCGGCGACGCCGACTACCAGACGACCGCGGACGGGACGACGGCGGCGCTGACGGTGATCCGCGACTGGCCGGTCGTCCGCGGCTCGTTCTTCACCGCGACCGATGCCGCGCGTTACTCCGCGGTCGCGGTCCTCGGCGAGACGGTCGCCGACAACATCTTCCCGAAGGGCATCGATCCGGTCGGCAAGTTCGTCCTCATCAACAATGTGCCGTTCCAGGTGCTGGGCATCATGGCGCCGAAAGGCGCCACCGCCTCCGGCGCCGATCTCGACGACGTCGTGTTCCTGCCGCTCTCGACCGGCAGCCTGCGCCTCTTCGGCCAGCGCAGCGTGCGGAGCATCACCGTCGCCGTCCGGGACGTCGGCAAGATCGACGCGACCCAGCAGGCGGTGACCGCGCTCCTGACCCAGCGCCATCGCAGCGAGGATTTCCAGATCCGCAACATGGCGGCGATCCTGGAAGCGGCGGAGGAGACGCAGAACACGCTGACCGTCCTGCTGGGCGCCGTCGGCGCCATCTCGCTCATCGTCGGCGGCATCGGCGTCATGAACATCATGCTGGTCAGCGTCACCGAGCGCACGCGGGAGATCGGCATCCGGATGGCGACCGGCGCCCGCACCCGCAACATCCTGCAGCAGTTCCTGATCGAGGCGGTGGTGGTCTCGA
>DATKNM010000375.1:0-6035 GCA_035541335.1 Binatia bacterium | reverse complement strand
GCGAGCAGGTTCGGCATCGCATCCTCGTATTTCCCGGCATCGACCATCGCCTTGGTCGCGGTGAAGTCCGGATTGGCCGCATTGTCCGGCGTCACTTGCTCGTCGACGGCAAAGGCCGCCGTGGAGGTCCCCAGCAGCAGGGCCGCGACGAATGTCATTCGGATAAGCTTACGCATGATCTCGTTCCTTTCGATTTGCACAGGGGGCGTGCGCTTTCTTCTCCCTCCCCGACCTCTTCGTCGAAGCTTCAGCCTCGGCGCAGGTCGGGGAGGGTCGCTAAGACTCGATTGAGGCTCAAACCGTCGGATGGCTCTCCAGCTTCAACGGCTCGCTGCCGGTCGCGACGACGCGCCAGCCGATGCCGTGGTCGCTGGCACTGGCGTCCCAGGGGAGCGGCGCCTTCTTGCCCGGCGTCGGCGGCGACGGGAGCGGATACATCGCCGAACGCGCCGAGATGTGGAGCACGTTGCCGTCCTGGTGGCTCAGCTCCTGGTGCACATGGCCGTAGAACACGGTCACGTGCTGGAAGGACTGCAGCATCGCCACCGCCTTGGCGCCGTCCTTGGTGGCCCAGTCCCATTCCGGCTTCAGGTCGAAGAGAGGGCGATGGGCGAGCACCACGATCGGCGCCGCGGGATCGCGGCCCTTGAGGTCAGCGGCCAGCCATTCGAGCTGCGCCTCGCCGAGCTGCGGCTGCGGGTCGGAGACGTTGTCGAGCGCGATGAAATGCAGGCCCTTGTGGTCGAACGTGTAGTTGAGCTTGCCGAAGGTCTCCAGGAAGGCGGCGCCGTGATCGGCGCCGGCATCGTGCTCGCCGGCGAGGTAGAGGTGATTCTGGTTGGCGAGCCCGCCCAGCATCGCCTTCACCTCGGTCATGCGCTTGCGGCGCTCGGCCGGGTCCTTGGTCAAGTGGGTCAAGTCGCCGGTAAAGACGATGAAATCCGGCTGCGGGCTGACCGCGTTGACGGCGGCGATCGCCTTTTCAAGGCTGGCCTTGGTGTCGGGGTTGACCTTGGGGTCCGCGAAGCCCCAGTGGAGGTCGGAAAGCTGCACAAAATAGAAGTCATCGGTGGCGGCGGCCAGCCGGCGCCCGGGCAGGCCGGAGGCGAAGACCACGCCCCCTACGGCGGTAAGCCGCATCAGGTCGCGGCGGCTCATGCCGAAACGCGTGCTCAGGATGCTGTCATTGTTGCGGTCGGGTGAATGGGGCATCAGTCGGGTCTCCCTTAAGGGCCAATGGGTGAGGATCGTTGGCGATGACGGGGGAGAGACCCGGGGTGCCCGCCGGATATTCCTGGAAATCGCATCCGGGAATAAGATCGTGATAGCCGCGGTATTAGGGCTTCTGACGCGTCCTCTATTGGCGTGGAGGAGAGGCTTCGAGTGACCCGGCTGCGGTTCCGGCGGAGAGAGTTTTGTCCCAAGACCAGCCGAGCAGGGGAGAGCGGGGAGCGGGCGCGCGGCAGGCGCTGTTCGAGGCGGCGGTGCTACCCTATCTCGACGATGCGGTGAATCTCGCCTGGTGGCTCGCCGGCAGCCGGGCGGATGCCGAGGATATCGTCCAGGAGGCGGTGTTGCGGGCTTTCAAGTATTTCGACCGCTTCTCGGGCGATCGCGCCCGTCCCTGGCTGCTGGCGATCGTGCGCAACACCTGTGCGACCTGGATGGCGCGCAACCGCCCGCGCCAGCTGGTACTGGTGGCCGATGCCGGCGAGACCGCCGAGGGCGAGGCGGCGCGGCGCGGCGAGTCCGTTCCCTCGCCGGAGACCCAGTCCGAGCATCGCGAGCTCGGCCGCGCCATCGACCGCGCGGTCGCCGCCTTGCCACCCGAGTTCCGCGAGGTCGTGCTGCTGCGCGAGGTCGAGGAGCTATCTTATAAGGAGATCGCCGCCGCGCTGGAGATTCCGATCGGCACCGTGATGTCGCGTCTCGCCCGCGCCCGCAAGCTCCTGCAGGCGCGCCTGAAGGAGGCGGTGGGATGAGCGTCATCAACGAGATCGGCTGCGACGCCCTTCATCTCTATCTCGACGGCGAGCTCGACACGGTCGAAAGCCTCGGCTTCGAGAAGCATCTCGAGACCTGCGCCCAATGCCGGCAGGACCTCGCCGACTTCCGCGCCATCCGCGCTGAGATCCAGACCCAGCTCACGCGCTCCGGCGCCAGCGACGGCCTGCGTCGCCGCATCAGCGCCGCGATCGCGCAGGAGGAGGCGCCTGCATCGGCACCGGCGTCGCGTCGTCGCCCGGTCTGGGAATGGCCGAAGCTCGCGGCCGCGGCCGTCGTGCTGGTCATCCTCTCCAGCAGCGCCACTTTCTATTTGAACCAGCCTTCCGAAGAGAGCCAGTGGACCGCCGCCGTGCTGGCCGCGCATCAGCGCGCGATGCTCTCCGGCCATGAGATCGACGTCGTATCCTCCAACCGCCATACGGTGAAACCCTGGTTCAGCGGCAAGACCAATGTGGCGCCGCTGGTCGCCGACCTCGGCGATACCGGCTTCCCGCTGATCGGCGGTCGGCTCGACGTGCCGCTCCATGAGGCCATGCCCGCTATTATCTACGGCGCCGGCCCGCATGTGATCAGCCTCTACATGCGCCCCGCTTCGGGTGAGGCGGCGCCGGCCTTGAAGAAGATCGACGGCTTCTCCGTGCTCTCCTGGCGCGGCAACGGCTTCGCCTTCACCGCGGTCTCCGACGCCGACGGCAGCGAGCTCACCGCCTTCCAGAAGGCCTACGCGGCGAAGGCTGCGACGATGCCGTAGAAGGCGGATCGATCTCCGACTCTCATCGGAGATCGCGTCGGCGCGAGAGCCCCAGCTAAGCTGAACGGCTGAGCGGTGAGGTCGCGAGAGCGGCGAAGGCGGCGCCGGTCACGATCTCGTTGACCGTGGCCCCCGTCTGCACGATCTGCACCGGCTTCTCGAGCCCCACCAGAATGGGTCCGATCGTCGTGCCGCCGAGCTCATGCATCAGCTTGGCGACGATGTTGGCCGAATGCAGCGCCGGCATGATCAGCACGTTGGCCGGCCCGTTCAGGCGGCAGAACGGATACAGCTCTTTGAGGAGTCCGTAGTTCAAGGCCATGTTGGCCTGCATCTCGCCGTCGTATTCGAAATCGACCTTGCGGCGATCGAGCACGTGTATCGCCTCGCGCACGCGCTCCGCCTTCTCGCGCCGCGGGTGGCCGAAGTTGGAGAAGGAAAGCAACGCGACACGCGGCTCGTGCCCGAGATGCCGCGCGATCGAGGCGCACTGCACGGCGAAGTCGGCGAGCTGGTCGGGGCTCGGCAGCTCGTGCACCGCCGTGTCGGCGATCAGCACGGTGCGGCCGCGCGCGATCACGATCGAGAGCGCCATCAGGGTCTGGCCGGCACGGACGTCGAACACGCGCAACGCGTCTTCGAGACAGACGTAGAAGCTGCGGGTGACTCCGGTCACCATCGCATCGGCATGGCCCTCCGCCACCATGCAGGCGGCGAAGATGTTGCGGTCCTGGTTGACCATGCGCTGCACGTCGCGGGCGAGTAACCCCTGGCGCTGCAGGCGCTGATAGAGCTTCTCGGAATAGAGCTTGTTGTGCGGTGAGACCCTGGCGTTCACCACTTCGAGCCCCGCCGCATCGGCGAGGCTCGACTGCTTGATGGTCTCCTCGATCCGCTCGGTGCGCCCGACCAGGACCGGCGTGCCGTAGCCGGCGGCCCTGAACGCGATCGCGGCACGGATCACCTTCTCCTCCTCGCCCTCGGCGAAGACCACGCGCTTCGGATTATGCTGCACCCGGTCGAAGATCATATGCAGCGAGCCGGAGCTGGGGTCGAGGCGACCTTTCAGGCTCGCGACATAGCTCTCCATGTCGATGATCGGCCGGCGCGCGACGCCGCTGTCCATGGCGGCGCGGGCGACCGCCGGCGGCACATGGGAGATCAACCGCGGATCGAACGGCACCGGGATGATGTATTCGGGACCGAAGCGCAGGCGACGACCGGAATAGGCGGCGTCCACCTCGTCCGGCACGTCCTGGCGCGCGAGCTCGGCCAAGGCGCGCGCCGCCGCGATCTTCATCGTTTCGTTGATGGTCGAGGCGCGGACGTCCAAGGCACCGCGGAAGATGTAGGGGAAACCGAGGACGTTGTTGACCTGGTTCACATAGTCGCTGCGCCCGGTGGCGACGATCGCGTCGTCGCGCACGGCCTTCACCTCCTCGGGGGTGATCTCCGGATCGGGATTGGCCATGGCGAAGATGATCGGCTTCTTCGCCATCGCGCGCACCATCTCCGGCGTGACCGCCCCCTTGACGGAGAGGCCGAAGAAGGCATCGGCGCCGTTGAGGGCCTCCTCGAGGCTCCGCGCCTTGGTCGGGACCGCATGGGCGGCCTTCCACTGGTTCATGCCTTCGGTGCGGCCTTGGAAGATGACGCCCTTGGTGTCGCAGAGCATCACATGGTCGCTCGGCATGCCCATCGCCTTCACCAGCTCGGCGCAGGCGATCGCCGCGGCACCGGCGCCGTTGATGACCAGCCTGGTCGTCTTCATGTCGCGGCCGGTGAGATGCATGGCGTTCATGAGGCCCGCGGCGGCGATGATCGCGGTGCCGTGCTGGTCGTCATGGAAGACCGGGATGTTCATCAGATCGCGCAGCTGCTGCTCGATGATGAAGCATTCCGGCGCCTTGATGTCCTCGAGGTTGATGCCGCCGAAGCTCGGCGCCAGGTAGCGCACGCTGTTCACGAAGGCATCGACGTCGCGGGTATCGACCTCGAGGTCGATCGAATCGATGTCGGCGAAGCGCTTGAAGAGAACCGACTTCCCCTCCATCACCGGCTTCGAGGCGAGCGCGCCCAAGTCGCCGAGGCCGAGCACCGCGGTGCCGTTGGAGATCACCGCCACCAGGTTGCCCTTGGCGGTGTAGTCGTAGGCGGTGTTCGGGTCCTTGGCGATCCGGAGGCAGGGCCAGGCGACGCCCGGCGAATAGGCGAGCGAGAGGTCCCGCTGGGTGGTCAAGGGCTTGGTGGCGATGATCTCGATCTTTCCCGGTCGCCCCTGCATGTGGAAGCCAAGGGCATCTTCCTCGGTGAAGGTCGGCTTGATCGCGGTCATCGGGGGCTGTGTTCCTGACAGTGATGGCGCCGCCGGTCTTCTCGCCGCCGGCTGGCGCGCGTTCGGCAATACTGCATCATCCCCGCCGCCGAACCAAGCGGCGGGGCATAAGCGGCTGTATACAATCGCTAATCAGGCGCTGATCAGGCGATCTTCAGCACCACGCGGCCGACGATCTTGCCCTGGCGCATGCGGTCGAGCACGTCGTTCGCACGTGCAAGAGGCGCCGTCTCGATCTTCGCCGCGACCGTGCCGCGGAGGGCGAAGGCGACCGCCTCCTCGAGATCGAGGCGGGTCCCGACCGAGGAGCCGCGCACCGAAAGCTCGCGGCCGGAGATCGCGGCGATCGAGGTCCGGAGCTCGTCGGCCTTGCCGCCGGGAAGGCCGAGGAAGACCACGGTGCCGCCCGGCCGCAGCATGCCGATCGACTGCTCGAAGGCCGGGGTCGCGACCGCGGCCACGACGGCGCCATGGGCGCCGCCGCCGGTCTCTTTCCGCAGCGCCGAAACCGGCTTCTCGGCGCGGGCATCCACCAGCACCTCGGCGCCGAGCTTCTTCGCCAGAGCGAGCTTCTTCGGATCGATATCGACCGCCGCGACGCGCATCCCCATGGCCACCGCATACTGCACGGCAATATGCCCGAGCCCGCCGATGCCGAGGACCGCCATCCACTGGCCGGGTCGCGCATTGCTGCGCTTCAGGCCGCGATAGGTGGTGACGCCGGCGCAGAGGATGGGTGCCACGCCGAGCAGGTCGGCATTCTTCGGCAGTCGCGCCACGAAGTCGGCGCGGGCCAGCAGGTATTCGGCATAGCCGCCGGGCTTGGAATAGCCGGTGGCCTCGCCGTCACGGCAGATCGTCTCCATGCCGGCGAGGCAGGACTCGCAGCGCCCGCAGGCGCTCCACATCCATGGCACGCCGACCGCCTCGCCGTGACTGAAG
>DATKNM010000374.1:0-5648 GCA_035541335.1 Binatia bacterium | reverse complement strand
GCGCAACGCACGATCACGATGCGGGGGCGCCGCGGCCGGAGGGCGGCGATGCCGTCCTGCCGGATCAGGATCGGCAGCACGACGGCCAGTGCAGCGACCCCGTCGATCGATGCGATCTGGAACACCGAATAGCCGCGGTTCGCGAGCAGCTTGGTAAGGGCGTCCGCGCTGGACAGGATGGCGAAGGCGAGGAACGACAGGCCGATCCCGAAGACGGTCCGATCGGCGGCGGGGCGCATGATTTCGTCTCCAAAGGGCGGTCCGGGAAGGATATAGCCGAGTCGCAGCGCTTCGGTCAGTCTCGAAATCCGTCGGAAGTTGTTAGACTGGATTCGCCTCGCGATTCGCGGGAAGCGGCGGGGCGAGAGAGGAAGAGGCCATGCTGGATCCCGCACAGGAACCGGAAAAATTCGCCGTCCTGCGGCGCGCACGGCGGATCTGGGCGATCTCGCCGGTCCACGGCGACATGACGCGCCTCCGGGCGCTGCACGCCTATGTCGAACCGCAGTTCGAACCCGGCGACCGCATCGTCTATCTCGGCGGCTATCTGGGGCGGGGCCATGAGGTCGCCGGCACGATCGACGAGCTGGTCTCGTTCCGGCGCCAGATCCTCGGGCGCCGCAACATGTTCGCCTACGACATCGTCTATCTCCGCGGCCAACAGGAGGAGATGTGGTCGAAGCTGCTGCAGCTGCAGTTCGCCCCCAACCCCAAGGAAGTGCTGCCCTGGATGCTGCAGCACGGCGTCGGCGCCACCATCAGCGCCTATGGCGGCGATCCGCACCAGGGCATCATCCATTGCCGCGAGGGCGCGCTCGCCATCACGCGCTGGACCAACGGCCTCCGGGCGGCGATGCAGGCCCGGCCCGGGCATGCCGCGCTGATGAACAGCACGCGCCGCGCCGCCTATACCGACGACCAGGGCCTGTTGTTCGTCCACGCCGGGATCGATCCCGAGCGGCCGCTCTCGGCGCAGGGCGACAGCCTGTGGTGGGGCAGCCCGGGCTTTGCCACCTTGAACCACCCCTATGGCGAGTTCCTGCGGGTGGTGCGGGGCTACGACCATGCGCATCAGGGTCCGTCCGCCGGGCCGTTCACCCTCACGATCGACGGCGGCTGCGGCTATGGCGGGAAGGCGCTGGCGGCGCTGCTCGACCCGAAGGGCGAACTCCTCAACCTTGTAGAAGCTTGAGCGGATGCTCCGCCGGCACCGGCGTGAACCGGTCGAGGCGATAGAGCATCACCGGCTCGCCACGATGCATGACGGCGTGGAGGCCGAGCGGCTGGCGCGGGATCTCCACCGGCAGGCGGTCGGCGACGGCCTGGCTGATCACGATGATGACGTCGGTGCTGCCGTCGTCGATCTGCTTGCCGTACTGTTCGAGGCGCTGCGCCACGTTCACCGTGTCGCCGACCAGCGTGTAGTTGATCCGCCCTGGTGCGCCGATATTGCCGGCGAGCGCCAGGCCGCTGTGGATGCCGATCCGCACCCGGACCGGATTGAGACCCTTGCGCCGGCGCCGTGCATTGTCGGCCTTCAGCCGTTCGCCTATCGCAAGTGCCGCCCGGACCGCGCGCTCCGCGTGATCCGCCTGGGCGGAGGGCGCGCCCCAGAAGGCCATCACGGAATCGCCGATATACTTGTCGATAGTGCCGCCCTCGGCATCGATCGCGGCGCCCAGCATGCCGAAATGCCGGTTCAGGAACCGCGCCAGCGCCGGCGCACGCAAGCGCTGCGAGATCGCGGTGAAGCCGACGATGTCGGTGAACAGGACTGTCACCTCGCGCTCCTTGGAGGTGAAGGATTCGGCGCTGTCCGGCCGCATCAGCACCGGCACCAGCGACCGCGGCACATAGGTCGCGAACCAGGAGAGACCGGCGCGCATCCCGTTATAGGCCTCGGCCGCCATGTCGAACTCGCGGAGCCGGCTCCGCTCGATCGGCGGGGCGTGCTCGAAGTCGAGTGCGTTCAGGTGCCGTGCTGCGATGGCGAAGGCCTGGATCGGGCGGCTCACCTTACGGCCGACCAGAATCGCCGCCAGCACTGCGAAGACGGCGACGCCGAACGAAGACCAGGCGGCGATCGTGAGCGACGTCAGCTGTTCGCCCAGTTCATCGGCGCGCATCGTCAGCACCATGGTCCAGGGCTGGCTGCCGCTGAGGAGCACCGGCTGGAACAGATAGACCCGATCGACACCGTCGACCATCGCGCGCTGCAGCGAGAAGTCCAGGTCCGTCAGATAGCGCGGCAGCTCGGACTTCTTGCGGGGGTCGAAGGAACTGAGCACCGGATCGGCAAGGTCGGGGGGAAGGGGCAGGGGTCGCGTCGTCGAGCCGACATAACGGCCATCGTATATCGCCGGATGGACCAGCACCGAGCCGTCGTCCAGCAGCACGAAGGCCTCGCCGCGATTCATGCCGATCCGGGCGACGATCTGGCGATTGATCTCCGGCACTGAGATCAGGGTGGCGATCACTCCAACCAGCTGGCCGTTCTTGCGCAGGGGCGTCAGGCGCGTGAGGCCATTGATCTTGAGCTCGTTTGAAAAGACTGGACCGCCCCAATCCGCGGCCGGCATGGCCGAACCCTTGCGATAGGCATCAAGCAGCAGCGGGTTCTTCAGCGCACTGCCCTGATCGGTGACATAGGGCTTGCCATTAAGGCTCCGCGCCGCAGCGACGGTGCTGAGATCAGCGCGGATGAGCGCAACGCCGAAGAGCTGCCGCGAACTTGCCAGCGACCCCAAAAGCAGATCCGCGATCCGCTTGTTGTCGTTCAAGGAGACGCTGCCGCGCTCGATGTACTCGCTGAGGAAGTCGGATTGGGCCTTCGCCGGGGCCAGTTCCACCTGCAGGGATTGGCGCAGGGAATCCAGTTCCGTGCGACCGACCTCGGCCATGAGACCGATCGTGTTGCGGTGGGCGGTGGTGTAGAGCACCGTCGCGATTACGCCGCCGGTCAGGGCCGTCAGGCCGGCGAACATTAGCGCCAGGACCAGCGCGATCGGGGCGCGGATGTGTTTCATGCGGTGCGGACCATCGTGCCTATTCCGCTTCGGCCAACGCGTCGCCGATGGTCGGCGTCACCGAGACCCGCGCGTCGTCCTCCACCACCAGCTTCACCTTCTGTCCCACCGCGAGCTTGGCATTGGCGGGCAGGTGGTTCAGCACGCGGAACCAGTCGGCCTTGGCTGAGTCCGTTTGCATCCGGTTCGACAAGGAGGCCACGGTGTCGCCGGCGGCGACGGTGACGACCCGGATCCGCTTCGGCCGATAGCCGGCGGCGGCCTCTGCGGTAATCTCGCGGAAACTCTGCGCGGAAGCGAGGAAGCGCTGGTCCATGGCGGTGAAATTCTCCGGCAGGCTTACGAAGAGGAAGCGATAGACTGCCTTCGGGCTCTGGCGGATCGCCACCATGCGGATCGCGACGGGCGTGTCGTTCAGGGTGCCCTTGGCCATGCCGGTTGCTGCCTCCATGCCGTTCACTTCCAACGCTTCTACGTCGGCGATGGTGGCGCCCTTCTGCCAGCCCGATGCGACGTATTGCGTCAGGGCGCCGGTAGGCGCTGGGCTGGCAAGATCGAAGATCATCGCCGCACCGTCGCTCTTGCCCACCACCTCGCTCGGCGAATTGGCGAGCTTCATGCCTTTCGGCGCATCGAACGCGAAGCGGAGCGCGGGATGGACGAAGGTGGCACCCTTGACGACGCCCTCCCTGGGGTCGTCGCCCCAGATCATGCCATCGATCTCGCCGAGCAGTTGATCGCGATTGACCACCGGATTGGCGACCGGCTCATTCGCCTCCTGGATCGCGCGCTGCACCCGGTCCGGCGTGCGCGGATGCGACTGCTTCATGCTGTAGCTGTCGGCGGCGGCTTCGTTGCCGGCGAGCTTCGCCTCCAGATGCGTGTCGTTGTCCAGGCTGTCGAGGAAGGTCGCCATCGCCTGCGGGTCATAGCCGGAGCGGCCGAGATAGCGGACGCCGAGGGAATCCGCCTCGAACTCCTGCTGCTGCGAATAATGTCCGAGCATGTCTTCCGCGCCCTCTGTGGCGATGCCACCCAAGAGCTGCGCACCCTGATCGCCGCCCAGCACCGCGCCCAGCAAGGTCGCGCCGATGACGCCCCATTGTGCACCGGTCTGCTGGCCGGCACGTTCCGCGGTGTGCCGAGCATTGACATGGCCGATCTCGTGGCCGAGCACGCCCGCGACCTCGGCTTCGTTGTTGGCGAGGGTGAGGAGGCCGCGGGTCACATAGACATAGCCGCCGGGCAGGGCGAAGGCGTTGATCTCCTCGGTGTCGAGCACGGTGAAGGTGTATTTGACGTCCTTGCGCTCCGCATGCTGGGCGACGAACTGCCCGACCTGGTTCACGTAGGTATTGAGCGCCGGCCTCTCCGTATAGGCGCCGCCGAACTCCTCCAGGATCTTCGGATGCTCCTCCTTGCCGAGGCTGGCTTCCTCCGAGGAGCTCATCGAAGAGAAGAATTGCCTGCCGGTCGCGGGGCTGGTCTGGCAGCCGGCGAGCACGGTGGCGGCGGCGGTGAGGGCAATGGTCGCGAGGAGCGTCGGGGTCGGCGGGATGCGTCGCGTCATCGCGGCTACTCCAGAATTTCGATCTGCTCCGGGTGGCTGATCTCGATGCTGGGTCCGTCATGGAGATCCAGCCAGCCGCGGCAGCGAATCCGCCTGCCGCCCAGACTCGGGAGATCGATCATAGTCGGGTCGGCCTCGGCCTTCATCACTTGAAGCACCGGCCTTTTCAGAACCAGGGTGAGATCCGTCCGCCGGTCGGCCCCGAAATTAATGTAACCCGAATCCTTGACCAGGGCGGCCGCGACGACCCGGCCCGCTACGATCTGGAAGCTCCCCGCGAGGCGTTTGAGGCCAGGATCGCCGGCGTCGCGCACGGCGAAGGCCCGATTGCGCCAGATCCCGAGTCCCCGGTTGCGGGCGGTCGCCTCCAGGGCGAGCAGGTCGCGGAGGCCGCAGCGGTTGGCGCCGTCGCCGTGAATCCGCACCGCTCCGCTTTCGACCTGGGCCGCCTGCAGCCAGAGTCCCGCCGCATTGAACGCCTGGGCGAGGAGGCGGCCGTAGCGGTCGCGCCGCATCCGGTCATAGCGGAGGGTGATGGTGCCCGCGCCGACCAGCTGCGCGAGGCTGTCCCGCCCTTCGGCTTCCAGCGCCGCCATGGCGGGATCGGCGGCGAGACTGCGCTTCGCCGCTTCGATGCCGGCCAGCCGCAGCACCTCCCCGCGATCGAGCCGGAGCGTGTCGCCGTCGATCACCGCCACGACCTGCCGCGGCTCCGGTTCGGACAGGTCTGCCGGCGGGAGACCGGCGGCCGGGGTATCGGCTGCGGCGGGGCGCAGCAGGGTCAATACCGGGATCGGGGCGCAGAAACCCAGACAGACAAAGCGGTTGAGCAGGGCTCGGCGGGACGTGTAAGAAGGCGCCTTCA
Organism: Binatia bacterium; assembly: GCA_035541335.1. GTDB lineage: Bacteria > Pseudomonadota > Alphaproteobacteria > Dongiales > Dongiaceae > Dongia. The sequence continues at coordinate 187 of DATKNM010000374.1, read as the reverse complement.
CCTCACAGCCTGGACTTCAGTCGGAAATCGCGTGATGGCGAGCAAGGACCTGTACCCCGAAATCGAGCCCTACGACACGGGCATGCTGCCCCTTCATGGGCCGTCCGGGGACGGCCTCCACCAAATGTATTACGAGCAGTCCGGCAACCCCAAGGGCGTGCCGGTCGTGTTCCTGCATGGCGGCCCG
>DATKNM010000373.1:0-2248 GCA_035541335.1 Binatia bacterium | reverse complement strand
TCGCACCAGACCTCCCAGCCGAGGCCCCAGGCGCCGAGGGTGGGGCTTTCCCAATCGTCCTCGACGAAGCGGATGTCGTGGCGCGCGGGATCGATGCCGATCTCCTTCAGCGACCCCAGGTAGAGCTCCTGGCTGTCGGCGGGCGACGGCTTCAGGATCACCTGGAACTGGTAGTAGTGCTGCAACCGGTTCGGATTCTCGCCGTAGCGGCCGTCCTTGGGGCGCCGCGAGGGCTGGACATAGGCGGCGCGCCAGGGCTTCGGGCCGAGCGCGCGCAGGGTCGTCGCCCAATGGAAGGTGCCGGCGCCGACCTCCATGTCGTAAGGCTGCAGGATCACGCAGCCGTGCCGCGCCCAATAGGCCTGCAGCTTCAGGATCAGCGCCTGGAAACAGGTCTCGGGATTGGGCTTTCGCTTGGGTTGGGCCGGCATCTCCCCGCCGCATTCTTGCTTTTGGTGCGGCGCAAAATATCGGGGGGATGGGGATTAATCAAGCCGAGCAGCCCCCCAGGCCTTGGGCACGGATCGATAGGTTCAACCCGTGGGCCGGTCGACCTCAACCACCCGTCGGCCGCGACCCGTCAGCCCCGCGCCTCGCCGGTGCAGTCGTGACCGCCCTTGGCCGGCACGTAGGCGCCACAACGGGGACATTTCACCATGTCCTCGATGGCGCGCTCATTGCCGGCTTGGCGGCGGGTCGAGCCGGCCTCGGCGTCCCGGCTGCGGCCGGCGTTCCGATTGTTGGCTTGGTTGGTTGCCTTGATCCGTCCGAACCACCGCCAGACCAGCCAGATGATGACGGCGGCGATGAGGACCTTCGTGAGGGTCGGTTCCATCGCGCCATTTAGCGGGCAGGCCGGACCGGGGTCAAGTTGACCCCAAATCGAGTGCGGCGCCGTCGCGCAGGATCGCCTCCGCCGGCGCGGTGAAGGCGCCGCCCTCCTCGTGCAGGACGAAGCCCGGCAGCATCGCCAGCGGCTCGCCGCTGTTGAGCTTCGCGCGCAGGACGATGCGCTTCGCGGCGCGGTCGCGCTTCGGATGGATCGGCAGGATGACGATCGCGCCGAAGCCGTGCCCCAGCGCCGCCAGCACGTCGGCGAGGCGATCGGCGCGGTGGATCAGCGTCAGAACACCGCCGGGCCTCAGCGCAGCGCGGGCGCAGGCGATCCAGTCGGCCAGCACCGCATCGCTCTCCGCCGTGGCTGCGGCCTTCAGAGGATGCGCCGAGACCGTGGCGCTGCCCGCCTTCAGATAAGGCGGGTTCAGCATCACCTGATCGAAGCGCGCCTTGCGGATCGCATCAGGCGGATCCAGCACATCGCCCGCGATGAAGCGCGCCCGCGCCTCCATGCCGTTCCGCACTGCGTTGCCACGCGCGGCGGCGAGGAATACCGGCTCGCGGTCGAGGCCGGTGACGACGAGATCGGGCCGGCGCCAGGCGAGGCAGAGACTGGCCGAGCCCACACCGCAGCCGAGATCGAGCACGTGCTCGCCCGTTGTGCCGGCGACCGCGGCCGCCAGCAGCACGGCATCGACCGCCACGCGATAACCCTCCGCTGGTTGGGAGATCGCCACGCGCCCCCCGAGCAGCGTGTCGACCGTCTCGTCACGCTGGGTCTCTGCAGGTGAGCTATCGATGGTTCGTTCCACAGGATTCCATACGTATTGAAGGGGTTGTGGCGCGCTGATCGGTCGCAGGTGGCCGGGCGCCGCGCCTTGACCCGCATCATTATGCTTCTATGCTGCGGCCTGAGAAGCGTCCTTTGGGGGGACGGCAAGATTCGACCGATGGTTGGTGCATTTTGGCGGTGATCGTCAATCTCGACGCGGAACGCGACCGGAAGGAACCCGACGCCCTGGAGCGCCTGGCGGCCCTGGTCGAGGCCGACATGGCCCGCGTCAACCAGATCATCCTGAAGCAGATGCAGAGCCCGGTCGCGCTCATTCCGGAGCTCGCCGGCCATATCATCGCCGCCGGCGGCAAGCGGCTCCGCCCGATTCTGACTCTGGCTGCCGCGCGGATGTGCGGCTATCGCGGGCAGCATCACCAGACCCTCGCCGCCTGCGTCGAGTTCATCCATACGGCGACCCTGCTGCACGACGACGTGGTCGATGACAGTGCGCTCCGCCGCGGCGAAGCTTCCGCGAACGTGCTCTGGGGCAACAAGCCGAGCGTGCTGGTCGGCGATTTCCTGTTCAGCCGCGCCTTCCAGTTGATGGTGATGCCGGGCTCGCTCCGCGTGCTGGAG
>DATKNM010000372.1:0-3091 GCA_035541335.1 Binatia bacterium | reverse complement strand
CTGTGCTTGAATTTTCCCATCGGCAAATGATCGTTTCTAACTTGTTCTGTTAGGCTACCTCACAGGACCGCCCGCGCGAAAAATGGCCGTTTTCCCGCCGCTTAAAGCCGTGCGCTACTTCGAAAGCGCAGCCCGTCATCTTTCCTTCTCCAAGGCGGCGGAGGAATTGAACGTGACGCACAGCGCGATCAGCCACCAGATCAAGGCGCTGGAGGCATGGGTCGGCCAGCCTTTGTTCGACCGCACCGGCCGGGCATTGCGCCTCACCGAGGCCGGACGCCAGTTCCTTCCCCCGGTGCGGAGCGCCTTCCAGCAACTGGCCGACGCCGCCCAGGACCTGCGCCAGCTCTGCCATGGCGGGCCGCTGACGGTCAGCGTGCTGCCCTCGCTGGCCTCGAAATGGCTGGTGCCGCGGCTCTTCGACTTCCGCACCAAGCACCCGGAGATCGAGGTCCGGATTTCCGCCACGGAACGGCTGGAGCAGGTCGGCCAGGGCGGCATCGACATCGCCGTCCGCTATGGCCGCGGGCGCTGGCCCGGGGTCGAGACCGAGCTCCTGCTGCAGGACGACCTCTTCCCGGTCTGCAGCCCGCTGCTGATGAACGGCGACCCGCCCTTGCGAGAACCGCGCGACCTCGCGCAGTTCAACCTGCTCTCCGACAGCACCTGGCAGGCGGCGCAGTTCGACTTCTGGCATCAATGGCTGGAGCATGCGGGCGTGACCGGCCTCGAGCTGAAGACCGGCTTCAGCTTCAATTATTCGAACCTGCTGATCCAGGCGGCGGTCGATGGGCTCGGCGTTGCCCTCGGCAACACCATGCTGGCGGGCGACGATCTCCGCGCCGGACGGCTGCTGAAGCCGTTCGACATCTCGGTGCCGCTCGATACCGCGTATTACGTGGTCTATGCCCGGGAGGCGCTGAAGCGGCCGAAGATCCGCGCCTTCCGTGATTGGCTGATGGATCAGATCGCGCCGCTGCGCGCCGAGATGGCGCCCAAGGCAAAGTCGCAGGACGCCACAGCGGCGATCTGACCGCCGCTCACCGCATCAATGATCGAGGAGCGCCGGATCCTTCGGGGTCGGCGCCGCTGTCGTGTCCGATGAACCGGTGTCGACCGGCGCGGCATCGGCTGGCGCCGGCGGTGCCGACTGCACCTGCGCGGCCCCGCTCGTCGCGGGCGTTGCGGGCTCAGTCGCCGGCTGTGGCGCGGGTTGTGACACCGGTGCTGCGTTGGAGAAGTCGGGGACCGGCGGCGGCGGGGTCACCGAAGTCGCGGCCGGTGCTGCGGCCGTGCTGGTGGCCGATGGCGTGGGAATTGGCGCTGGTGCCGGTGCTGCGACGGTCGCCGGCTGCTGCAACTGCAGCGGCTCGGTCACGGTCGGCGTGACCGCGGTGGCGGCTGGTGCGGTCGCCGGACCGGGCGCGGTCGAAGGCACCGGCTGCAACTCCAGCGGCGTCGTGTTGGTCGTCGCGGCGGCCGGCGCCGGCGTAGGCACAGGTGTCGGTGCTGGCGCTGGCGCCGGCGCCGGTAGCGGTGTCGCTGCGACGGCCGGAGCAGGCGCCGGCGCGGTCGGCTGCTGTTCCGTGGCCGCCGGCGCCGGCACTGCGGCGGCGGGCTGCCCAGCGGGTTGTTCCGCCGGCGCAGTGGCGTCGGGCGCGGTTGCGACCGGCGCGTTGACTGCGGGCAGGCCGTTCTGGCGCGGTTGCCACGCGTTGTAGGCGTCGGTCGCGCGGGCGATCTCGACGGCGCTCATGTTCGGCTCCAGCGCCGCCATGCGCTGGGCACCGTCCTTGGCGCCGTGATCCTTGGCGAGGTCGAACCACATATGGGCCTGGACATTGTCCTTCGGCACGCCTTTGCCGTCGGCATAGAGTTCGCCCAGCGCCATCATCGACGGGCCGTCGAGGGCGTTGGCCGCGGTCTCGAAGTGGTCGATCGCCTGGATGTAATCGGGCTGGCCGGTATAGCCCGCCTCATACATCAGGCCGAGATTGTACTCGGCCTCGACGCTGCCCTGGGCGGCGGCCTTCTCGAACCAGTCATGCGCGGTCTTGGCGTTGCGGGTGACGCCGCTGCCCTTCAGGTACATGAGGCCGATCTCGTTGACCGCGCCCGCATTGCCGGCATCGCCCGCCTGCAGGAAGTAGCGCTCGGCGAGCTTGCCGTCGGGCTTCAGGCCCGGACCGCCGTCGCGGAACAGCCGCCCGAGCTTCAGTGGCGCGCTCGGATGGCCGAGATCGGCGGCGCGCACGTACCATTGGGTCGCCTGCTGCAGGTCCTGCGGCACGCCGCGGCCGGTCTCGTAGAGATGGCCGAGCGAGAACTGCGCGTACATCTGCGCCGCCTGGATCAGCTGGCCGCCATTGGCGCCGAGCGCGCTGCCGTCGAATTGCGGCGCGGTGTCGAGCTCGGCCGCGATCCGGTAATAAGCGGCGGCTTTTTGATAGTCGGGATCGCCGGCCGTGCCCTGCTCGTAGATCCGGCCGAGGTTGTAGGCGGCGACCGGGTTGCCGAGCTTGGCCTCCTGGTCGAGCAGCGGGATCGCCTTCTCGAAGTCTCCGGCCTCCAGCGCCTGCTCAGCCGCCTGATAGTCGGCGTAGGCGAAGCCTGCCGGGCCGATCAGGCCGGCGAAGCCGAAGGTGAGAGCGATGAGCAGCGATGAACGGCGCATGAGTGGTCCCGATCTTGAGGTCGGCGCGCAATTTAACCCAAGGCGTCCGCCCTGACCAGGGCGCAAGTGCTTGTGAGCGCGGGGTTTGTCGGGATTTTACCGGCTTTAGAATGAGCTGTCCGGACCCGCCAGAAAGGCGAGCTCCTCCGGCGTGCAGTCCCGCCCCAGGGCGGCATTGCGATGCGGATAGCGCCCGAACCGCGCGATGATGTCGGCATGGCGCCGGGCATAGTCGAGCTGTTCCTCGGCCTCGCTGCGGTGTTCCGCCGCCGCCTCGACGGCAAGGGCGGCGAAAAGTTCCAGCGAGCGCGCCTGCACCGCCGGGTCTTCGCAGTGCTCGTGGGGCAGGTAGAAGAACCGCCGCCACGGGAAGGCAAAGCCGCGGTCGAAGCCGGCGGCGATCGCCCGCTCGGCGAT
>DATKNM010000371.1:0-3494 GCA_035541335.1 Binatia bacterium | reverse complement strand
GATGGCGGTGCAGGCCATCGCCACCGGGGCGAGTGCGATTGCGGAAAGCAGCGCCGTCACGAACAGCAGAACACGCATGGTACCTCCACGAGATCAGAAACCGGGCTAGTGTCTATTCGGTGCCGCGGGGAATGACAAGCGGCGAGCGGCACACGTCCGCGCGAGCGGGAGCGGCGGGAATCGCGGCGATATCCTGGAATGTGTCGGTTTCGTGGAATGGTTCTGCCGGCCGGTTGCGGGGCCCGGACTCAGCGGACCTCGTCCACGTCCCGGTACCACTTCACCCTGTCGCCGACCTTGGCGCGCATCCGCCAGGCGAGAGGCTTCGGAGCGTCCTCGACCCGCCGCAGCAGGGCCTCGATCCGGGTCGCGACCTGCGCCCGCTCGGCGGCGCCCAGCCGCTCGTGGGCCTCGGCGGTCTGGCGGGTCTTGCCGAGATTGATGCCGGCAGTGCGCCAAAGCCCCCAGTCGCCGCTGAGCAGCTCCACGATGCGCGGGAGATTGATGGCATCGTCGGATTCCGACAGCGGGTGCTCCAGCAGGAGCACGATCGCGTCCAGGAGATCCTTCTCGTTGATCTGCACGATCTGCAGCTTGCTGAGCAGCAGCTCCGCCAGCGGCAGGGTCCGGGGGTCGGTCTCCAGGCGGCCGGCGAGAGCGATGGTGTGGCAGAAGTCGAGCCTGTCGAAGAAGACGTCGATGTGCAGCCTGGTCCCGGGCTGCTCGAAGATCGCCCGGGCACCCTCGCTGACGATAAAGACCTCCTTGTCCTCGGCATAGCCGAGCTCGGCGAACAGGCGCCGGATCACGCCGGCGTCGCGCTTGTATGCCGCCATGTCGATGTCGCCGAGCTGGCGGTCGCGCCGCGCAAACGGCCCGTGGCGCGGGCAGCGGAGATGGACCGCGACCGAGCCGGTCAGGCGCAGCCGCGCGCCCGCGGTCTCGGCCGCGTCGATGATACGCTGGGATTCCGCCGCCAGCTGCTCGCTCTCGTCGCTCACGATCACTCAGATCACCGGAAACATAGGCTGAGAATAATCCGAGCTGCTGACGCGGTCGATGGTGCCGCAGTTATTCCGGCGGGATCTCCTTGAAGGCGAAGCTGACGTCGATGCCGCGGGAGCTCTGGTAGGCCTTGGCCGCGAAATACCAGACGACGGCGACGACCAGCACGCCGATCACCACGTAATGCGCGAGATCGGTGTTGAGGCCGAACTTGTCGGAGAAGATGAACATCAGCACCATGATCCCGCCGACGACGGCGCCGAGCAGCCCGACGACCGTGATCATCGGCAGGCCGCCCAGCTTGTACTGCGCGCCCGGCGAGGCCTCGTAGAGCGCCTTCGCGCGATAGGGCAGCAACGCGCCCGCAAGCGACGTCACCACGAAGACGTAGCCGCAGGCGAAGGTGACGCCGAGGGTCAGCGAATACCACTGGCCCCAGAGGTTATAGAGCAGGATCACCGGGATCGAGGCCAGGAAGTAGGCGACATGGGCCGCGACCGGCGTATGGAGGTTCGGCGAGACGCGGCTCACCCATTCCGGCAGCAGCCGGTCGAGCGACATGGCGACCATGACGCGCGTCATGCCGATGTAGCAGTTGTTGACGATCTGGAACGAGTTGAGGATGTAGCCGAGGCTGATCAGCACCACCAGGATCGGGCTGGCGCTGATCGCGATTGCGACGATGCTGGGCCAGAGATAGACGCCGTTGATGGTGCCTTCCGGCAGCGCCGCCATGTAGCCCTGGCCGGCGATGTTGAGGAAGTCGGTGCCGATCGCATGCTCGAACGCCGCTGCGAGAATGGCGAGCAGCGCGCCGGTCACCACCAGCGATCCCATGATGATGGTCGCCTGGCTCTTGAAAGAGCGCGCGTTCTTGATCTCGCCATTCTGCTGCACGCTGTAGGAAGCCCATTGCAGCGAGGTCCAGGCGATCGGCGCGATCAGCAGCGTCATCTTCCAGTCGAAGGCGGGTGCGAGATCGATGTTCTTGGCCTTCGCCGCATTGATCGCAGTCTGATAGAAGCCGTCGCTGCCGCCGGTCGCGACCACGAAGGCGTTGATCCGCTCGGCGAAGGTCTGCGGGTCGGCGGAGAACAGCACGAACAGCATCACGACGAAGGCGATCAGCGTCGCGTACCACATGACGTGCTGGAACTTGACGTAGTTTTTGAAGCCGCTGACCAGCAGGATCAACGAGACCAGCGCGTTGCCAATGCTGGTGACGATGATGCCGGTCGGCGTGGTGAACCAGAAGCCGGCGGCAGTGAGGCCGGGGCTGGCGAGCGTCGCCCCCAGTCCCAGGAAAAGTGGCATGAAGCCGAGATAGGCGAGCAGCCAGCCGGAGAGCGCCACCCATTGCAGGATCCAGATCACGAAGCCCGACATCACGATCGAGAAGCCGATGCCGCCGCCGAAGACCCGGCTCTGGAACACGTAGTCGCCGCCGGAGCGGGGGAGCGCCGTCGAAAGCCAGACATAGGCGAGCGCGATCGGGATCTCGAGCACGGTCGCGATGATGATGCCCCAGACCAGGCTGCCGCCGGGGAAGGCGCCCGGTCCCCAGAGATAAGTCCAGGGGAAGATCAGCCCCATGGTGAGGATGTTGTAGGCGAAGGCGGAATAGGGCGACATCACGCGCACCAGGCCGGAGGCCTTGCGGGTGAAGACTTCGGGTTTTGCCGACGTGGTGGCAGTCATGACCGTGCTCTCCTGTCGAATCGTTTCTGGTTCAAGGCCTGTTTGGTTCAAGGCGTGCCCCGTCACTCTCCGACACGACGACGACAGGTTGGGGCGCCCGGGTCTCGGCCCGGTTCAGCCGGCCGTCATCTGATAGTGCTTCACCTCGTCCTTGCCGAGCGTCACCAGGCAACCACGCAGGATGCCTTCGCCGTATTCGCTTCCCGGATTGACCGAGGTGGTGCGGCCGATCTTCACCACGCCGCCGGATTCATGGATGTGGCCGTGCAGGCTCAGGAGCGGCTGGTGGGTCTCGATCGCGGTCTTCACCGACGCGCTGCCGGCGCCGTAGAGCACGACCTGGCCGCCCTTCACGATCTGGCTCGGCGGGTCGGTCTCCCAATCCAGCATCGGGCAGGTGTCGAGCGCCGAATCCATCGGCGGCACATGGATGTTGAAGATGGTGCGCTGATCGACGTTGCATCGCCCGATCAGCGCTTCCAGCGCCGGGCCGATCGCCTCGTCCTTCATCTCCCGCGGCGTGTGCCAGGGCGTCGGGTTGCTGAAGCCGAAGCTGACCATCTTGTGGTGCTCGTCGATCTCGACGGCGCGGTCCTCGCAATAGATCATCGACTCGCCCGGCGCCTCGCCGAAGATCGTGAGCACATCGGGATAATCGTCATTGCCGCCGATCACGTAGCACTTGACCCCGGTGCCCTCGAGCCTCGTCTCGGCGAGCTCGATCCAGGACCTGAGGCGCTTCCTGGCGAGCTCGTGGAACAGGCGATCGACGGCGCCCTGGTCCTGCTTCA
>DATKNM010000370.1:0-6289 GCA_035541335.1 Binatia bacterium | reverse complement strand
GACATCAAGGCCGCCGCCGACATGCTGCTGCAGGTGCGGCCCTTCATCAAGAAGTTCGATTCCGCGGGTTATCTCAACGACCTGCCGAACAAGGATCTCTGCATCGCGATGAGCTGGTCCGGCGACTACGCGACCGCCACGCAGCGCGCCACCGACGCCCATGTGAAGATCAATCTCGCCTATACGATCCCGACGGAAGGCACCAACATCTGGTTCGACGCGATGCTGGTGCCGAAGGATGCGCCGCATCCGAAGAACGCCATGCTGTTCATCAACTATATGATGCGGCCGGACGTGGCAGCGGCGAACACCAACACGACCTATTACGCCACCGCGAACATGGCGGCGATGAAACTGGTGAACAAGGACATCCTGGACGACCCCTCGATCTATCCCGATGCCAAGATCCTGGCCAACGGCTATCCGAGCGTAGTCCGCGACGTGGACGTCCAACGCGTGATCACCCGGGAGTGGACCCGATTCAAGACCGGGCAGTAGCCCGGCGAACTCGCATATTGCACGGCAATTTCACAGGAAAATCATGCCAGCCGACAAGCCGGAACATCATCATACGGAAATGCCCTGGAACGATCCCGATGCGGAGCCCTATATCCGCATCGAGAATGTCACCAAGAAGTTCGGTGATTTCGTCGCGGTCAACGACGTCTCGCTGAACGTCTATCGCGGCGAGCTCTTCTCGCTGCTCGGCGGCTCCGGCTGCGGCAAGACAACGCTCCTGCGCATGCTCGCCGGCTTCGAGGAACCGACCGCCGGCAAGATCTACATCGACGGCATCGATATGGCGGACATTCCGCCCTACAACCGTCCGACCAACATGATGTTCCAGTCCTACGCGCTGTTCCCCCATATGACCGTCGAGCAGAACGTGGCGTTCGGGCTGAAGCAGGACAAGCGCCCGGCCTCCGAGATCCGCGACCGGGTCGCCGCGATCCTGGACATGGTCCAGCTGACCCAGTTCATGAAGCGCAAGCCGCATCAGCTCTCCGGCGGCCAGCGCCAGCGCGTCGCCCTGGCGCGCGCCTTGGTGAAGGCGCCGAAGCTGCTGCTGCTGGACGAGCCCCTGGGCGCCCTCGACAAGAAGCTGCGCGAGGCGACGCAGTTCGAGATCATGAACATCCAGGACAAGCTCGGCATCACCTTCATCGTCGTGACCCACGACCAGGAAGAGGCGATGACCCTCTCGACCCGGATCGGCGTCATGAACCAGGGCCAGATCGTCCAGATCGGCACGCCGCAGGAGATCTACGAATATCCGCACAACAAGCAGGTCGCGGACTTCATCGGCTCGGTCAACCTGTTCGAAGGCTGGATGCTGGAAGACGAGGCCGACCATGTGCTGATCGAATCCGAGGAGGCCGGCGGCCGGATCTATGTCGATCACGGCATCTCCGCGGCGCCGGACGCCAAGGTGTGGGTGGCGCTGCGGCCGGAGAAGATCCAGATCGAGCGGGAAGACCGCGACGAGCCCTACAACTGCATCAAGGGCACCGTCACCGGCATCGCCTATATGGGCAATCTCTCGATCTATCTGGTGAAGCTCGACAGCGGCAAGGAAGTCAAGGTGACGATGCCGAACCAGACACGGGCCGCGGAGCAGGAGATCGGCTGGGACGACCGGGTGAGCCTCACCTGGCATCCCAACAGCCCGGTCATCCTGCTGTCCTAGGGAACCGCCATGGCAAGCAACACCGAACCCGTACCCGGCCGCGCGTCCACTGGCGGACGCCTGCACCGGGCGCCCGGCGCCGCATCGATCGGCCATGTCCTGAAGGCCATGGGAATCCAGCCGCGTCTGGCCGTGATCCTGATCCCTTATATCTGGCTGATCCTGTTCTTCCTGATCCCGTTCCTGATCGTCCTCATAATCAGCTTCGCGCAGCTCAGGATCGCGCAGCCGCCCTATTCGCCGCTCTTCATCTGCACCGATCCGACGCTGGCCGATTCAAGCTGGACCTGCTTCCTCCAGGGGCACCTGAAGCCGGACCTCTATACCCAGGCCTACGGCTATCTCGTCGCCGAGCCGCTCTACATCAAGGCCTATTGGAACTCGGTGGTGACGGCCTTCTGGTCCACCATCCTCTGCCTGCTGATCGGCTATCCCATGGCCTACGGCATGGCGCGCTCCAGCCCCACGGTCCGTAACGCCCTGCTGATGCTGATCGTGCTGCCGTTCTGGACCTCGTTCCTGATCCGGGTCTATGCCTGGATCGGCCTCCTGAAGAACAACGGCGTCATCAACAACATCCTGATCGCGTTCCACGTCATCAGCGACCCGTTGCCGATGATGAACACGCAGTTCGCGGTCTATGTCGGCATCGTCTATTCCTACCTGCCGTTCATGATCCTGCCGCTCTATGCCAACCTGGAGAAGATGGACCTGACCCTGCTGGAAGCCGCCGCCGATCTCGGCTGCCGGCCCTTGAAGGCCTTCTTCAAGATCACGGTGCCGCTCTCCTTCCCGGGCATCGTCGCCGGCTCGATGCTGGTCTTCATCCCGGCGGTCGGCGAATACGTGATCCCGGAGCTGCTCGGCGGCTCGAACACGGTCATGATCGGCCGTGAGCTGGTGAACGTGTTCTTCGAGAACCGCGACTGGCCGACCGCCTCGGCGATCGCCATCGCCGTGCTGGTGCTCCTCGTTGTGCCGATCACGTTCTACCAGTATTACCAGAACAAGGAGGCGGAGGCCGGCAAATGAACAAGCGCCTCTCCTGGTTCATCATCCTGATGATGGTGTTGGGCTACCTCTTCCTCTATGGCCCGATCTTCTCGCTGATCTTCTTCTCGTTCAACGCGTCGAAGCTGGTCACGGTCTGGGGCGGATTCTCGACCGCCTGGTACGGCGCGCTCATGAACGATACCCAGGTGATCACCGCCTTCCTGCTGAGCCTCAGGATCGCGCTCCTGAGCTCCACCGTCGCCACCATCCTCGGCACCATCGCCGGCTACGTGCTGGCGCGGTTCGGCGCCTTCAAGGGCCGCACCGTGCTCTCCGGCATGGTGACGGCGCCGCTGGTGATGCCGGAGGTGATCACCGGCCTCTCCATGCTGCTGCTGTTCGTCCAGGCGCAGACCTTCATGGGCGACATCTGGGGCTTCGGCTGGTTGCGGCAGCGTGGCTTCGGCACCATCACCATCGCCCACATCACCTTCACCCTCTCCTACATCTCGGTGGTGATGCAGTCGCGCTTCTCCACGCTCGACATCTCGCTGGAAGAGGCGGCGCAGGACCTCGGCGCCAAGCCGCTGAAGGTGTTCTTCGTGATCACCCTGCCGATCGTCGCGCCGGCCATCGTCTCCGGCTTCCTGCTCGGCTTCACCATCTCGATCGACGATCTGGTGATCACCAGCTTCACCAGCGGCCCGGGCGCCAACACCCTGCCGATGGTGATCTTCTCCAAGGTGCGGCTGGGCCTCAACCCGGAGATCAACGCGCTCGCGACCCTGATCATCTCGGTGGTGGCGGTCGGCGTGATGATCTCGACGGTCTACATGGCCCGCGCCGAAGCGAGACGTCAGCGCGACGTCCAGATGGCGATCCAGGCCAACGAGTAGGAGAAGCCGCGCTTATTCCGCGACGAGGCGGACGACCGTGCCGTTGTGGTCCTCCGTCACATAGAGCGCGCCGTCGGCGCCGGCCTTGACGTCGACCGGCGCCCCCTCCGGCTTCTGCCAGTCGAAGATCAGCTCCTGGGCCGGGCCGTGCGGCAGGCCGCCGGCGTCGATCGCAAACCAGACCAGCCGATGGCCGTGGTCGCGATAGCCGTGAAAGCTGACCGCGAGCCCGCCATGCCAATAGGCCATCCCCAGCGGCGCCGCATGGGCGGGCAGCGCCAGCTCCGGCGCGCGATCGGCGCTGCAGTTCCACTTCGGGTATTCCGGGGCCGGAAGATCGGCGCCGTAGCAATAGGGCCAGCCGTAATGCTGGCCCGCTTCCAGCACGTTGATCTCGTCCGGCGGCAGGTCGTCGTCGTTGGCGAGGCCGGGCATCACCTGGTCGATCGCATCCCGGGAATTCTCCGCCTGCAAGATGACGCCGCTCGCCGGATATTGCGCAAGGCCCATCGAGTTGCGGAGACCATCGACGAAGACCCGCCAGCCGGTCGCCTTGCCGGTGCTCCAGTCGAAGCTGTATTCCCGCACCAGGCCGTGCGCCTCCGGCCCCACGGTCTCCGGACAGGCTTGGTCGGGATTCGGCGGATTGCCGTTCTCGTCCTCGCAATTGTCGGTGAAGGAACCGACGTTCACGAGCAAGGTGCCGGCCTTGGTGAAGAGCAGGCTTTCCAGCGGGTGCCGGCCGGTCCCGGGCGGGCCCCCCACCGTCGCCTTGCCGCCGATCACATCCTCTGCCGTGCCGGCGGGATCGGTGAGGGCGAACCGCTTCACCCCCGCGGTGACACCGATATAGACCTTGCCGTCCGGCCCGAGCGCCAAGCCGTGTGGCTGGCTCAAATGACCGAGCACCACCTTCTTCGTGTAGTTCCCCTTCCCGTCCGGCGTCAGCAGCGCGACCCTTCCGTTGGGCGATCCCCAGCCGATCATCTCGGTGACCAGCACCCTGCCGCCGTCGAGCGGCAGCACGCCGCGGGGAAACTTGAGGCCCGAGGCCACCAGGCCGACGCAGTATCCCGGCGCGGTCTTCAACGCGACCTCCGGCAGGCCGCCGCAAGTGCCGGAAATCTTGTACGGCCCCTGCTGCGCCGCAGCACCGGTCGCAATGAAGACGACGGCCACCGCAAGCGCCGCAAGAGTGCGTGTCAGCTTCAAGACCGAACTCCGAAGGTTATTTGCCGGCCACGAGCGTTACCGAGGCGACTCCGGCCGCCACGTTGAGGCCGATTCCGCCGTTGAAACTCACAGGCTGGAGGGCGATCTGCTTGTTGCTGCCGCCGAGCAGCACATTCGCGCCGAGTCCGAGGCCGACCTCCGCCTCGCCGGTCACACCGCCATAATGGCCGGCGAGCGCACCGGGGCCGACCTGGCCCGCCGCGAACACGCCCCAGATCATCCGGCCCTCGGTGGTGAAGCCGATATCGACTCCGTACTTGTTGATCTCGCCGTGATAGCGCTCGGTCTCGCCGTTCGGCCGCTTGAAGATGCAGGCGATGTCCTTGGAGGAGCCGAAGATGAAGCCGACTCCGCCGGAGACATGACAGGACAAAGCGCCGATGTTGACCTTGTCGTCGGCCCGAGCGTCCCGGCCGACGCCAGTCCCGGCGAATCCGAGCGCTCCGATCAAACACAAGGCGAGGCTCAGGGCCCTCGCCGCGCGCACCTGCATCGCAAACCTCATCACGATTTCGTGGAGCCGAAGCATCGGGCGCGAGCTTACCATGGTCCCGGCGAGGCGACCAATGGCGGCAATCCTCGGCGGATCGCACCGGGGGCCGCGGTTTTAGCGGTTCCTAGACATGCACAGTGTCGCGCAGAACAGTGCGCTGCGTTGTGATCGCGGTCACAGAACTTTTCCCGGTCTCGACCTACTTTACTAGTGCGAGGCGGGGCTACACCCAACCGTCCCCACGGACCCGCCTCGAGGTCTTGGGCGCCCGACGTTCATCCCCGTCGGGCGCCTGCCTTTTTCCGGAATATGATGGTATGCGGCTCAGGCCGCCTTGACGCCGCCGGCCTGCTTGCGACGGGCGACGAAATCCTTCAGCGCCTCGTCGATCGCCGGATCGAGCGCCGGCGCGGTGAAATCCGCCAGCGCCTGCTTCCAGAGCTGATTCGCCCGCTGCGCCGCATCGAGCCCGCCCGCCAGTCGCCAATTCTCGAAATTCCGCCAGTCGGAGAGCAGCGGCGCATAGAACGCCTTCTCGTAGCGGGCGAGGGTGTGCGCCGCGCCGAAGAAGTGCCCGCCCGGCCCGACCTCCCGCATCGCCTCGAAGCCGAGGGTATCCTCATCGACCACCAGAGGCTGGAGGAACTCCACCATCGACTGGATGAGCTCGACGTCCAGAACCAGCTTTTCATAGGAGGCGACCAGGCCGCCTTCCATCCAGCCGGCGCCGTGCAGGATAAGATTGGCGTGGCCCATGACCGCACCCCAGAGCGACATCTCCGATTCGTAGGCCGCCTGCGCATCGACCGCATTGGCGGCGCAGGCATTGCTGGAGCGGTACGGCAAGCCATAGCGCCGGGCGAGCTGACCGCCGGCGATGGCCGCGCGGGTGTATTCCGGCGTGCCGAAGGCCGGCGCACCGGTCTTCATATCGACGTTGGAGGTGAAGCCGCCATAGACGCAGGGCGCACCCGGATTGACCATCTG
>DATKNM010000369.1:0-11054 GCA_035541335.1 Binatia bacterium | reverse complement strand
GCAGAGCGTCTGCTCCATGTAGCTCTGGCTGAAGGCGATCGCCGCCTGCCGCAAGTACTTGCAATAGGCCCGGACCAGCGTGACGTCGCGCCAGGCGAGGCCGGCGACCACCAGCCGGTTGAAGCCGTCATCCTCCATCTCGCCGGTCCAGATCCGGCTGTAGGCTTCTTGGAACCGGTCGCGCAGAGCAGCGACATCGACCTCGCTGCCGTCCGCCGTCACCATGGCGAAGTCGTGCACCCAGATCGGCTGCTCCGCATCCGCGGGCTCGATCGCGTAGGCGTTCTCGCTGATCACCTTCAAGCCGAAATTCTCCAGCGATGGCAGCACGTTGGAGAGCGCTATCTTCTCGCTGGCGCGATAGAGCTTGAGGTGCAGCTCGTTGCCGGCGGCCTCGACCGGGCGATAGAGGTTGATGGGCGGCGTGGTGGCGCTGCGCGCGGCCTCCACGCGCTCGAGGTCGCCGACTGCGGCCCGGGCGCCGAACTGTTCCTGGAAGCCGAGCGGGAAGGCCTCCTGGTAGCGCTTCAGCAGGGAAAGACCCTGGGCCTCGCCCTTAATGTCGACCAGCGCTTCCTTCAGGCGGTCGCGCCACGAACGGCAGGCGTCGGCGATCTGCGCCTCGACCGCCTTCACATCGAAGGCCGGGATCTGGCCGGGCGTGGTGGCGATGATCACGTTGAGGCGCGCCAGTGGGGCCTCGCCCATATGCGTGTAATAGGTCGAGACCCGGCCGTCGAAGGCCTTTGCCAGGATGTCCTGGATCTGCAGCCGGATCTCGGTGGTCATCCGGTCGCGCGGCAGATAGACGAAGCAGGAGAAGAACCGCTCATAAGGGTCGCGGCGCAGGAACAGCGCCACACGCTGGCGTTCCTGCAGGTTGAGGATGCCGATCGCGATGTCGTAGAGCTCGTCCTCGGAGGCCTGGAACAGCTCGTCCCGCGGGAAGGTCTCCAGGATGTGCTGCAGCACCTTGTCGTCGTGGCTGCTGGGCGCGAAGCCGGCACGCTTGGTCACCTGCTCGACCTTGTGGCGGAGCAGCGGGATCTCCCAGGGGCTGCGGCTGTAGGCGGCCGAGGTGAAGAGGCCGACGAAGAGCCGCTCCCCGATCGCCTTCCCCTTCTTGTCGAAGCGCTTGACGCCGATCGCATCCATCGGCGCGTCGCGATGCACGGTGGAGCGCAGGCTCGCCTTGGTGACCAGCAGCGGGTTGGGCTGGGCGATGAAGTTGCGGATCTCCGCCGGTGCGTCGTCGCGGTTGCGGATGCCCTCGAACACGCGGACGTCCGGGTCCTTCAGGATGCCGAGGGCCGGGCCGTCGGCGATCTTGTAGGTCGCCGCGGCGCCGTCGCCGCTCAAGGTGTATTCGCGATAGCCGAGCAGGGTGAAGTGGTTATCCGCCACCCATTTCAGGAAGGCGAGGTTCTCCTCGACCTCGGCCTTGGCGACCTTGGCGGGCGCGTTGGCGACGTCATCGATCGTGTGCATCAGCTCCGACAGCATCTTCTGCCAGTCGGTGACGGCGGCGCGCACGTCGGCGAGCACGGCCAGCAGCCGCGTCTTGATCTCTTCCATGCGCGCCGGGCTCGCCGCCTGGGCGACCCGGAGCTGCATGATCGATTCCGCCGGCGCATTGTCCTTGCCGATCGAGAGCAGCTTGCCTGTGGCATCACGCTCGATCCGCATGATCGGATGGATGACCAGATGGACCGCGATGTCCTGGCGGTTCAGCTCCGCGGTGACGGAGTCGACCAGGAACGGCATGTCGTCGTTGACGATGTCGATGACGGTGTGGGGGCTCTGCCAGCCGTGCTCCTCGATCTCCGGGTTGAACACCCGGATCTTCGGCGCGCCCGGCGTCCGTTTCATGGCGAAGTTCAGCGAGGAGAGCGCCGCCGAGAACAGGTCCTCGGCCTGCGCGCCGGAAATGTCGTCGGAGGCGACGTTGGCGTAGAAGGCGCGGACGAAATCCTCGACCTGCTTCGCCCGCTGCCGCTCGATCCGCTCGCCGACCAGCCGCAGCATGTTATCGGTGAGCTTCGCTTTCAGGTTTTCCGCTCGCATGATGTGCTCGTTTGTTTTCTTGAGGAGGAAAGCGGGGAGAGGGCCGCTGATTTCCCGGGATTTTCTTCACATTCAGGATGAAGATTAGCTTAAGGCGCCGGGACCCGCCAGCCGGCGCACCATCGATAGTCGCGGGCTGCGGGGTCATAAGTGCCTGTCGCGCCGCCGGAATTCCGTTCCCGACCCTTCATCCTCCGTTAAACATCTGTGGCGATGATTCCGCCGGCGACACCGAGAGGCGCAGGTGGCGAAATGATGATGGACGACGTACGCGGTGAACTGGTGCTCCGGCGCCTGCCGCCCGACATCCTGAAGGGCCTGACCCCGGAGCAGGTCGCGGCGATCCGCCAGGCCGGCGGCTACGCCAAGCCGCGCCGTCACCCCATCGATGCCCGGTTCGGTATGAGGCTGCCGTTCTTCGGCCAGACCTATCTCGTGCTCCTGATCGGCAAGGACCTGCGCAGCCCGGCGCGCCGCGCCTCGGATAAGAGCCTGCGCGCGGTGGACCGTCTCGGCTTCATCGTGCTGATGCTGCTCGGCGCCTCCGCCTTCCTGCTGGCTGCGCTGATCGGTATGCTGATCGAGAATGCGATCGGGACGTAGCTTCTCACTTGTCTCCGGCCTGCTGCTCCTCAGCGCTTGGGCGCCGGTGGCGGCGCACGGCGATTCCGCACCGCCGGCGATCCCCGGGATCGAAGGCAGCGACCAGCGCGTGCCGGCGGACTCCGCTGCCTGGCCCTGGATCGCGATCGGTCGGCTCAACCGCGAGATCGGCGGTCATTGCACCGCGGCGCTGATCGCCCCGCGGCTGGTGCTGACCGCCGCGCACTGCCTCTACAATCTCGCCGACGGCCGCTGGACGCTGCCCCGGGAGGTGCATTTCGTCGCCGGCTATCAGCGCGGCCAGTACGCCGCGCATGCCATCGCCGCGCACTTCACTGTCGATCCCGCCTATGACCCGAAGCATCCCACCAAGCCCGCCGCGCTCGCACGCGACTGGGCCGTGGTGCAGCTGGCGACGGCGCTCGCGATCAAGCCGATCCCGCTCTCCACGCGGTCGCTGAATGAGATCATGACCGCAGCACAATCGGGCGAGCTCAACGTCGCCGGCTATGCCCAGGATCACGGAGAGGTCCTGCTGCGCCACAAGGGCTGCCAGCTGCTCGGTGAGGCCACGGATATCGCGCTGCTGGTGCATCGCTGCAACGTCACCTACGGCGTTTCCGGCGCACCGTTGCTGCTGCTCGAAGGCGCCAAGGCGGAGATCATCGGCATCCAGAGCGCGATCGCCGACACGACCAAGGGAGCGATCGCCACGGCCGTCCCCGTCGCCACCTTCACCTCCGCCGTCGCACAGGCCGCGCGCTAAGGTCTACCCGCCGCCTTCCCCGCCGGCGCGAGGCGCAGCACCGCATAGCCGACGACCGCCGACAGGATCGACCCGCCGAGCACGCCCAGTCGGAGCGGTGCCGCGGTCTCCGGCGCCTCGAAGGCGAGGGTGCCGATGAAGAGGCTCATGGTGAAGCCGATCCCCGTCAGGATCGCGGCGCCGTACATCTGTCGCCAGCCCACACCTTCCGGAAGGCGCAGCAGGCCCAGCATTGCACCGAGCGCCGCCGCGCCCATCACTCCGACCTGCTTGCCGAAGAAGAGGCCGGCCGCGATCCCGAGGGTCAAGGGATGCAGCAGGGTATCGAGACCGAGACCGGCGAGCGAGACGCCGGCATTGGCGAAGGCGAAGATCGGCATGATCGCGAACGTGACCCAGGGATGGAGCGCATGCTCGCAGCGGCGCAGCGGGGAAGTTTCCGGCTTTCCGGTCTTGAGCGGGATCGCGAAGGCCAGGGCGACGCCGGCCAGCGTCGCATGGACGCCGGATTTCAGCACGCAAATCCAGATGAAGATGCCGAGCAGGATATAGGGCGCCAGGCGGAACACCCGCATCCGGTTCAGCACGGCGAGGCCGATGATCCCCGCCGCCGCCAGCGCAAGCGCGAGCAGCGAGAGATCCTCGGTGTAGAAGACGGCGATGATCACGATCGCGCCCAGGTCGTCGATGATCGCGAGCGCCAGCAGGAATATCTTGAGCGCTTCCGGCACGCGCCGGCCGAGCAGGGCCATCACGCCCATGGCGAAGGCGATGTCGGTTGCGGCGGGAATCGCCCAGCCGGCACGGGTCTCAGGCGTGCTCCAGTTGAGGGCGAGATAGACGAAGGCGGGCGCAGCCATGCCGCCGATGGCGCAAAGGCCCGGCAGCGCCACCTGTCGCGCGCTGGAGAGCTCTCCCTCCAGCACCTCGCGCTTGATCTCGAGGCCGACCAGGAAGAAGAAGATCGCCATCAACCCGTCGTTGATCCACAGCAGCAGCGGCTTGTGGAGCGCCAGCGGCCCCAGGGTCACGCCCACCGGCTGCTCGAGCAGCGCCTGGTATTGGGAACGGAGCGGCGAGTTGTCGAGAATGAGCGCGAGCGCGGCCGCGATCAGCAGCAGGATTCCGCCGGCGCTCTCCAGCCGCAGGAATTCCTGCAGGGCATGGAGCGGCGCCTGCAGCGCATGCGGTAGCGAGGACGGGGCGCCGCCTGCGTCCTCTCCGCCCTCGGGCGACCCATGCGGCATGTCTTCCCCTCAGTGGAACGATGGTCTGTTCCAGGATAGGGGTGCCGGACGGCGGAGGCACGCATTTCCGGCGGCGGCCTCTAGAGGAAGTGCGGCGCCCAGAGAATGAGCGCAATCAGCGCCCCAAAAGCTGCGCCCTCGCCGATCTGGTTCACGATCCTGCTCATCCCGACACCCTTTCCTTGCGGCCAATTTGTATTGTTTATGTACCCTTATTGTTCTCATTTCATTCTCGGTGTCAACAGCAAAATGCATGAGACGACCTTGGCAGGAATCATCGGATCTTTGTCATTCCTGCCAAACCTCCGTCCTGCCAATATCCGCCCATGGCCAAGCGCATCGCACGAACGTCCCGGTCCGAGCCCGATCATCCCCGGCCGCATAGGGTGAAGCTGATCGCCTTCGATGCGGTGGAGATGCTGGACGTCATGGGCCCGCTCGAGGCTTTCGCCACGGCCGAGTCCTTGAAGCCCGGCGCCTACACGGTTGCGATCGTCGCCGAGCGGACTGGACCTGTGCTTGCTTCCTCGGGCCTGTCATTGCATGCGACGGAGACCTATGGCTCAACCGGCGAAGCGGACACGCTGCTGATCGCCGGCGGCATCGGCGTCGAGGCCGCGGCGGCGCAACCGTCGCTGCGCGAAGCGGTGCGTCTCGCCGCGCGCAAGGTGCCACGGCTGGGCTCGATCTGCACCGGGGCCTTCGTGCTCGCGGCTGCGGGCGTGCTCGACGGACGCCGCGCGGTCACGCATTGGAAATGGTGCGACCGGTTGGCAGCGCGTCACCCGTCCGTTGCGGTGGAGCGCGATGCGATCTTCGTCGTCGACGGCGGCCTTTGGACCTCGGCCGGCGTCACGGCCGGCATCGACATGGCGCTGGCGATGATCGAACGCGACCACGGGCCGGGGCTTGCGCTGCGCACGGCCCAGGAGCTGGTGATGTTCCGCCGCCGCCCGGGTGGGCAGTCGCAGTTCAGCGTCGATCTCGCCGTCGAAGGCACGGGACATCGCGATCTCAGGCGCCTGCAGGAATGGATCATCGACCATCCGTCCGACGACCTCACTGTCGAAACCCTGGCGGGCCGCGTCGCAATGAGTCCGCGCAACTTCGCCCGCGCCTTCCTGCGCCATGCCGGCGTCACGCCCGCGCGCTTCGTCGAGCAGGCGCGGCTGCAACATGCCCGGGCGCTGCTCGAGACCGGCGCCGGCACGGTGGCTGCGGTCGCCGCGGCCAGCGGCTTTCGCAGCGCCGACGTTCTGACCCGCGCCATGCTGCGTCGCCTCGGCGTCGCCCCCTCGGATTACCGTCGACGCTTCGCGCCGATCTGGTCGCCATCGACAATGGAGGTCAACGATGCACATCAGTGACGCACGCCTGCAGCAGGTCCTCGCCACCCGCGGCATCGAGGTTGGGATCTTGATCTTTCCCGATGTCGAGGAGCTGGATTTCACCGGTCCGCTGGAAGTGTTCTCGGTCGCGGCGAGGATGGCACGCACCCACCGGCACCCGCCGTTCCGGGTCTCAACCATCGCTGCCGATACCGCGGCGGTCCCGGCGCGACATGGCCTCACGGTAATTCCGCGTGCCCGCTTCGCCGAGCACCCCGCGCCGGACCTGCTGGTCATCCCAGGTGGTGTCATGGATCAGCCGCTGGGCGACCGCCGGACCTTGGACTGGGTGCGCGCGGCTGCGGAAAGCGCGGCGCTGACCGCCTCGGTCTGCACCGGCGCCTTCGTACTGGCGGAGCTCGGATTGCTCGACGGGTTGAGCGCCACCACCCACTGGGAGGACATCGCGGATCTCCGGCGGCAGTATCCGCAAGTCAATGTGCTGGAGGACGTGCCCTATGTGGACGAGGGCGCCATCGTCACCTCGGCCGGCATCTCCGCCGGGATCGGCATGAGCCTGCATCTCGTTGGCCGCGTCCTCGGCCATGATGCGGCGCTCCGGACGGCGCGGCAGATGCAATACGATTGGACGGCTGCGGAGAGGGCTGCGGCCTAGAGCCGAGGCCCTAGTTCGCCTTCAGCGCCTTCATGCGATAGACGCCCTTCTTCGGGCTGGAGAACATCTCACGCAGCAGCGGATGCCGGCACGGCCGCCCGGTGTCGTCGGGCAGCAAATTCTGCTCCGAGACATAGGCGACATAGGTGGTCTCCGCGTTCTCGGCGAGCAGGTGATAGAACGGCTGGTCGCGATGCGGGCGCACATCTTCGGGAATGGCGGCCAGCCATTCCTCGGTGTTGTCGAACACCGGGTCAACGTCGAACACGACGCCCCGGAAGGGAAACACGCGATGCTTCACGACGTCGCCGATCTTGAACTTGGCTTCGCGGAACACCACACCGGTGGCAGGCCCGGAGGACGGCGTGGCTGCACGCGGCGCATCGGCCTCGTGTGATCCCCCTGATATCGTCATCTGCGATCCCTCAAACGTCCCCAAATGTAGGGTATGCGTCGGGTTCCGGTGGTTCAAGGGAATCGGCGGTGGGCGCACGATTCCGCATAGCAACCGTGTCGCTTTGGCATCAGTTGCGCCATAAGAACGTCAAGGTGCCGCGATTTGTTCCCAGTTTGAGCCGGCACGGTCCGGTTCTTCCACACCGCGTACCGACAGGGCGCCGACCGCTTGTGGAATGCTAGTCCGGCTTGAAGTCCAGTGGACAGCCTTCGCGGTCGCAGACGCCGGTATCGCAATAGCGACAGACGTGATCCGCCGCGGTGCGGTCGGCGACCAGATTGGTCAGCATCTGCGGCACCAGCCTTTCCAGTACCTTGCGGTCGGCGGCGCTGAGGCCGGAGAGGGCGCGAGCGAGGCTCTTGTGCCGGCCATCGCGCAACCGGTCCGCGACCTTGAGCCCGGCCTTGGTCAGTACCAGCACGACCGCGCGCTTGTCATCGCACGCCTCGCGGGCGACCCAGCCCGCTTCGACCAGGCGATCGACCAGCCGGACCGTGCCGGAGTGGCTGAGTTCGAGATAGCGCGCCAGCGCTTCGATCCGGGTATCCGGGTTCTCGCGAATGAGGATCATCGCCGCAGGCGCGCTGTCGCCGACCGCGCAGGCTTCGTCGAAGGCGGTGTCCATGCTGTCGCCGAGCGCCACGCCGAGGGCGCCCAGCAGGTTCTCCAAGCGCGTGGTCATGCACTCATCCCCTGAGGCCTCCGCCGCGCCGGTCCCATCGCCGGGCCGGGGCGGCTCCTCAAAGGAAATATGCGCGGAGCACATAAGGGTCAAGTCCCGCCTCGATCCTTTTGCGGGTCTCCTCGACCTCAGCGCCCGCGCTTTCGCCTCAGGTTGGCCTCCTGCGACCGGTCGTCCTCGCCGTCGAGGCAGGCGCCGATCAGCCAGGGGGCCCGGACCAGGGCCGGCCACATCAGGAAATTGAGGCCGCGCGGGATCCGGTTGCCTCCGCGCTTGTCGTTGCGGTTACGGTCCATGACGTTCCTCCGTTGTAGCCCGTTGCCATTATATGCTCGGCACATATAAATATATGTGTCACGCATATAAGAGTCAAGACGCATCTCACGCTTGGCAATTCGCGCGATTGGCGTCGCGAAGTCAACGACTTGGCGATGAAGGTCCGGGGCAACGACGATCGTTTGTGACCGGACTCACAGGCGGCCGGCCCCCGCGTTAACGCCGCGGGCCGATTGGACCGTTCCAATGCGAAGTGCAGCCGATGCGGCCCCGGGAGTGATCTGAGGCGTGATTCGGCGCTACTGGAAGGCGACTTCGGCGAAGCTGCGGAGCTTCCGGCTGTGCAGCTTGTCGAGACCGAGCTCGCGCAGGCGCTCCATGGTGCGTATGCCGATCTTCAGGTGCTGGCCGACCTGCTGCTTGTAGAAGGCATCGGCCATGCCCGGCAGCTTCAGCTCGCCGTGCAGCGGCTTGTCGGAGACGCAGAGCAGGGTGCCGTAGGGCACCCGGAAGCGGAAGCCGTTGGCGGCGATGGTGGCGCTCTCCATGTCGAGCGCGATGGCGCGGCTCTGGCTGAAGCGCTGCACCGGCTCCGAATAGTCGCGGAGCTCCCAGTTGCGGTTGTCGATGGTGGCGACGGTGCCGGTGCGCATGACGCTCTTCAGCGCCTGGTCGGCGAGGCCGGTGACCTCGCCCACCGCGCGCTCCAGCGCCACCTGGATCTCGGCCAAGGCCGGGATCGGGATCCAGAGCGGCAGGTCGGCATCGAGCACGTGGTCGTCGCGCACATAGCCGTGGGCCAGCACGTAGTCGCCGAGCTTCTGTGTGTTCCTCAAGCCCGCGCAATGCCCGAGCATGATCCAGGCGTGGGGTCGCAGCACCGCGACGTGATCCGTGATGGTCTTCGCGTTCGAGGGTCCGATGCCGATGTTGACCATGGTGATGCCGGAATGGTCCGGCCGGGTCAGGTGATAGGCCGGCATCTGCGGCAGGCGTGCGGTAGAGGCCGAGGGTACGACCTCGCCCCCATGGTCCACGGGTCGTGAGACGCGGTCCCCCGGCTCGATGAACGACTCGTAGCCGCCGCCGTCGCCGCGCATCAGCTCATAGGCGTGGCGCACGAACTCGTCGATGTAGAACTGGTAGTTGGTGAAGAGTACGAAGTTCTGGAAATGCTCCGGCGAAGTCGCGGTGTAGTGCTTCAGCCGGAACAGCGAGTAATCGACCCGTGGCGCGGTGAAAAGCGACAATGGGTGCGTGGCGCCGTGTGGCGGCACCGGGGCCGTGCCGTTGACGATGCCGTCGTCCATCAGCACCAAGTCCGGCAGGTCGAACAGGCTCCGGAGCTGCTGGATCGAATCCCGGGTGAACTCGCCCTCGACATGGACCGCATCGGGGAAGGCGAAGTGGACCGGGATCGGCGTCTCGCTGACGCCGACCTCGACGGGGACCTGGTGGTTGCGGATCAGCTGTTCGATCTGCTCGGTGAAATAGGCGTGAAACAGGTCGGGCCGCGTGACCGTGGTCGCGAAGGTGCCGGGGCGGTCGACGAAGCCATAGGAGAGCAGGGTGTCCCTGCGCCCGAAATCCGCCACGCTGATGGCGACATAGGGGTAGCAGGCGCGAACCCGTGCGGTCGGCGCCTTGCCGGCGACCGTGGCGCGGAACGCATCGCGCAGCCGCGCGGTGTTGGCGTCGTAGATGTCGTGGAGCCGCTGGACCGCGGCTTTGGCGCTGTCGAACCGTTCGGGTCTGAACAGGTCTGGCGCGATGGGGCGATTCATCGCCGGTTCTTAGCACAACCGGTGGCGGCTGCGTAGCCCTGGCGCCGGCGCACAGGGGGTCTCGGCTCCGGACCGGCCACTGAAGACCGCCGCCGCTGGAAGCCAATCCGCGGCTGTGATACGAGATTTCCAGGGGGATCCGAGGCTCGGGATCCCGCAGCCTCGAGCGGCCCGATGAACGTATCCGCGCAGACCTATCTGCTGGCGCTGTCGGCCCTGTTCTCCATCGTCAACCCGATCGGCACCGCCTTCATCTTCAGCCAGGTCACCGCCAACCGTTCCCATGGCCAGCGGCTGCAGCTCGCCGGCCTGATCGGCTTCTATTCGTCGATCGTGATGCTGACGGCGCTCTGGGGCGGGGCCTATGTGTTGAGCTTCTTCGGCATCAGCCTCTCCGCGCTCAGGATCGCCGGCGGAATCGTGGTTGCGATCAATGCCTGGAATCTCCTGCAAGCGCCGGAGCGCCAGGAGGCGAAGAAGCAGCAGCAGGCGGCGGAGTCCGAGGGCGTGGATGCGGTCGCCTTCTTCCCCTTGACCATTCCCTTCACCTCCGGGCCCGGCACCATCTCGGTCGCGATCGCGATCGGCTCCAACCGCCCGGCGGCGGGGGAGGGCGGGATCGCCTTCGTCGTCGGCGCCTCGGCCGCAGCGATCACCGTGTCGCTGCTGGTCTGGGCCTTCTTCTCTTTCGCCGACCGCCTGGCCGAGTTCCTCGGCCGCAGCAAGGCCGAGGTGGTGGGCCGGCTCGCCGCCTTCCTGCTGCTCTGCGTCGGCACCCAGATCGCGATGAACGGCGTCGCCGAGTTCGTCCATGGGCTCTGAACTGGCTTGATCCAGCGCAAGGTACCCGTTCCTCGTGCGTATAAGATGCGATCGGCGGTCCCGCCGATCTATCCGGAAGCTCCTATGCGCCGCGTCATCGATGCCGCTCGCCGTTGAAACCCAGGCGCTGACCAAGACTTTCGGTCGCTTCACCGCGGTCGACGCCATCGACCTTGCGGTGGAGACGGGGGAGATTTTCGGCCTGATCGGTCCCAACGGGGCGGGCAAGAGCACGCTGATCAAGATGCTCACCACCCTGCTGCCGCCGACCTCGGGTCGGGCGACGGTCGCAGGCTATGACGTGGCGCGCGACCCCGCGGCAGTCCGCGCCCATGTCGGCTATGTGCCG